>CAIQPH010000204.1 GCA_903873655.1 uncultured Holophagaceae bacterium
CGTCTACGACTCCAAGAAGTCCGGCGCCATCACTATCAGCCACCTCCGCTTCGGCCCCCGTCCCATCAAGAGCGCCTACCTGGTGACCAAGGCCAACTTCATCGCCTGCCACCAGACCAGCTTCCTCGACAAGTACGAAATGCTCGAGGCCGCAGGCCCCGGCGCCACCTTCCTGCTGAACACGCCCCATGACGCCGCGAGCGTGTGGGAGACCCTGCCGAAGGAAGTGCAGGAGGCCATTGTCGCGAAGCAGCTCAAGTTCTTCGTGATCGACGCCTACGAAGTGGCCAAGAACACGGGCATGGGCGTCCGCATCAACACCATCATGCAGACCTGCTTCGTCGCGATCAGCGGCGTGCTGCCCCGCGAGGAGGCCATCGAACAGATCAAGAAGGCCATCTACAAGACCTACGGCAAGAAGGGCGAGGCCGTGGTCCAGCAGAACTATCAGGCCGTGGACGAGACCCTGGCCCACCTGCACGAAGTGAAGGTGCCGACTACGGTCAGTTCGACCCGGGTGCGGCCTCCCACGGTCTCCGCCGCAGCCCCGGACTTCGTCCAACGCGTCACCGCCGTGATGATGGAGGGCAAGGGCGATCTCCTGCCCGTCAGCGCCTTCCCCCTCGACGGCACCTGGCCCTCAGGCACCACCAAGTGGGAGAAGCGCAACATCGCCCTGGAGATCCCCGAGTGGGACAGCGCCATCTGCATCCAGTGCAACAAGTGTGTGCTGGTCTGCCCCCACGCCGCCATCCGCGCCAAGGTCTACGAGCCTGCCAACCTGGCCGGGGCGCCCGGCACCTTCAAGGCTGTGGACTACAAGGGCGCCGAATTCAAGGGTCAGAAGTACACCCTCCAGGTGGCTCCCGAGGACTGCACGGGCTGCACGCTCTGCGTCGAGGTCTGCCCCGCCAAGGACAAGAGCAATCCCAAGCACAAGGCCATCGACATGGTGGCCCAGGCTCCGCTGCGCGAGGCCGAAGTCGCCAACTACAGCTACTTCCTGGATCTCCCCGAGGCGGACCGCACCACCGTGAAGCTGGACGTGAAAGGCACGCAGTTCCTGGAGCCCCTGTTCGAATACAGCGGCGCCTGCTCCGGCTGCGGCGAGACGCCCTACATCAAGCTGCTCACCCAGCTCTTCGGCGATCGCACACTCATCGCCAATGCGACGGGCTGTTCCAGCATCTACGGCGGCAACCTGCCCACCACGCCCTACACCACGAACAAGGATGGCCGCGGCCCCGCCTGGGCCAACAGCCTCTTCGAGGACAACGCGGAGTTCGGCCTGGGCATGCGCCTCTCGGTGGACAAGCACCGGGAGTTCGCCCTGGAGCTGATGCACCGCCTCTCCGCCAAGCTCGGTGACGAACTGATCGGCACCATCGCCACGGCCGACCAGACCACGGAAGCTGGCATCAAATCCCAGCGCGAGCGGGTGCTTGGCCTCAAGCAGAAGCTCGCTGGCCTCAAAGAACCCGAAGCAAAGATGCTCCTGGACCTGGCCGACTACCTCGTCGACAAGAGCGTCTGGATCGTGGGCGGTGACGGCTGGGCCTACGACATCGGCTACGGCGGCCTGGACCACGTCCTCGCCTCCGGCCGCAACGTGAACGTGCTCGTGCTCGACACCGAGGTCTACTCCAACACCGGCGGCCAGGCCTCCAAGGCCACGCCCATGGGTGCCGGCGCCAAGTTCGCCATGGCCGGCAAGAGTATGCCCAAGAAGGATCTGAGCATGATCGCCATGGCCTACGGTGGCATCTACGTGGCCAAGGTCGCCTTCGGCTTCCGCGACGCGCAGACGGTCAAGGCCTTCCAGGAAGCCGAGTCCTACCACGGCCCCAGCCTCATCCTGGCCTACAGCCACTGCATCGCCCACGGCTACGACATGGCCCATGGCTGTGACCAGCAGAAGCTGGCGGTGGATTCCGGCCACTGGCCGCTGTTCCGCTTCGACCCTCGGCGCCTCGAGAAGGGTGAACCCCCGCTGCAGATGGATTCCGGCGTGCCCAAGGTACCCCTCGGCACCTATGTGCGCAACGAGACCCGCTACCGCATGATCGAGCAGCAGAATCCCGAGCACTTCAAGAAGCTGCTGGACCAGGCCCAGCTCGATGCCACCAACCGCTACTCCATCTACGAACAGCTGGCCAAGCTGTCCGTCGTGGCCAAGCACAGCTGAGGAGGGAAGCCATGAACCTTTCCACCACCTACCTCGGTCTCAAGCTTGCCCATCCCCTGATGGCAGGCGCCTCGCCTCTGGTCGACGACATGGGCATGGTCAAGCGCCTCGAAGACGCCGGCGTCTCCGCCATCGTCATGCACTCGCTCTTCGAGGAGCAGATCACTCGCGAAGAGCAGGGCACGATCATGGACATGCAGCTGTCCTCGAACAGCAGCGCCGAGGCCATCTCCTTCTTCCCGAAGCCTGACGAGTTCCGCCTGGGGCCTGAGAAGTACCTCGAGCAGATTCGCAGCATCAAGGCGGTCGTATCCGTTCCGGTCATCGCTTCCCTCAATGGCACCACCGCCGCGGGCTGGCTGCACTACGGCAAGCTGATGCAGGAGGCCGGCGCCGACGCGCTGGAACTGAACGTCTACTACATTCCCACCGACGCGAAGGAATCCGCTTCCGAAGTGGAGAAGCGCACCCTCGACATCGTGCGCGCGGTGAAAGCCGAAGTGCAGATCCCCATCGCCGTGAAGCTCTCGCCCTTCTTCTCCGCCCTGGCGCACTTCGCCCTGGAGTTGGAAGCGGCCGGTGCCGATGGCCTGGTCCTGTTCAACCGGTTCTTCCAGCCCGACATCAATGTGGAGGAGCTGCTGGCCGAGCCCAGTCTCCAGCTTTCGAGTCCGGCGGATCTGCTGCTGCGGCTGCGCTGGCTGGCCGTGCTGCACGGCCACGTGAAGGGCAGCCTCGCCGTCACGGGCGGCGTGCATGACGGCATCGGCGCCCTCAAGGCCGTCATGGCCGGCGCCGACGCCGTGCAGATGGTGTCCGCGCTGCTGATCCACGGTCCGGAGCGCCTGGCCCAGGCGCGGACCGGTCTGGCCGAGTGGCTCGAAGCCCACGAATACGAGTCCCTGGCCCAGGCGAGGGGCAGCATGAGCCTCCAGAAGTCCCCCAATCCCCAGGCCTTCACGCGGGCGAACTACATGCGCATCCTCAATGGCTGGAAACCCTGAAAACCACTCCAGCCCTCCGCGACCCCCGGCTCACCGGGGGTTTTTTTTAGTCTGTGCTGAAAATCATAGCCTTTGGAGGTGATTGACCTGAAGATCGTCTATTATCGATTCCATCCACTCAACCCTTTTTCGCGCAGGTGACCATGCTTCCATTGTCCCAGTCCTCTGGTTACGCGGTCCTGGCCATGAGCTGCCTTCAAGACCCTGGCGGCAAGCCCACCCTCGTGGTGGATGTGGCGGCTCAGACCGGCTTCCCCCGTCCCTACCTCTCCAAGATGATCCACAAGCTCGCCAAGGTGGGCCTGGTGATGGCCAAGCGCGGCAACAAGGGCGGCGTGGTGCTGGCCCTGGCTGCCAAGGAGATCACCCTGGACATCATCGCCGAAGCCGTCGACGGCTCCGAGTGGCGGAATCAGTGCCTGCTTGGCTTCAAGGACTGCACGGATGAGCGGGCCTGCCCTTCCCACACGTTCTGGAAGGCTGAGCGCGAGCACATCTACACCTGCCTGAAGGACATCACCCTCGAGGAGATCCGAACCTTCGAGCACCAGAGCCGCACCTGGCGACTCGCGGACGCGCTGCCCGAGAAGAAGGCCAAGCCCCGCGCCAAGAAGGCCGCCAAACCGGCCGCCAAGAAGCCCACTGGGCGCGTCACAGCCAAGCGGACTCCTGCCAAGAAAGCCTGAAATAATTAACCTCACAAAGAACAGGCCGCCTCGGGGCGGCCTGTTCTTTGTGTTTGGCTCGTCCTACGAGTGTCCGACCAGTTCCCGCTCAGGTTCCAGTTCATGCGCCGCCGGCTCCGCCAGGCCATGACTCTCCCGGAAACGCTCGACGCCGGCATCGTGGTTTTGCGCCAGATCCGCCAAGGTTACCGAACGCAAGCGGACCAGGACCTGGTTCAAGGTCTCATGCCAGAATTCGTGCAGCACGCAGGGGTTGGCATCCGAACAGCCCAGCAGGCCGATGAGGCAGCGTTTGCGCCAAGCCACCCCGTCGATGGCCTCCGACAGATCTTCCAGCGTGATCTCTGCCGCGGGCCGGGCGAGGACCACGCCGCCGTGATGGCCGCGCCGAGCCACCACCAAGCCCTTCTTGGCCAGCTTGTGGACCAGCTTCGACAGGTAGGAGTGGGGGATGCCCGTATATTCGGCGATCTCTTCGACGAGCACCGGATGGCCGCCGGGCTCTTGGAGGCACTGCATGGCCCGCACCGCATAGCCCGTGGTCTGGGATAGTGGCAGCATCGTGACCTCCATCAAAGAGCTTGCAAGAACACTTCTTATCAATGATGATCTTCCGGTAATCTAATGCGTCAAGTCCGATGTGATCTGCGTCACCGTTGGTACACGAAAAGGCTGTCGATCCACAGATTTCACAGATTTGCTCAGCGCGGCCGGGGCCACAACCAACGCGAGAGGTCTAGAGGGCCGCGCTGAGCTAGAAACAGGAGCTGCCTGCCACTTAACGGCCTGCCACCCCGGCCCGGCCCGGTTTCTGGGGCCCCCGAACGACCCTGGCGCAGAGCTCGCGGTTGTCCTTAACCCGTTGCACCTCGCCTGGGGGCAACCACCCGGAGGCGAGCAGGCGGTCACAGGCGCGCACCGCGTCCCGGTGGCGGCCCAGCCAGCTGCAGGCCACCGCGAACTCATCGAGGCAGCGCCAGGTGTAGTGGGAGTCGTCCACAAAGAGAATGTCGGCGGGCCTGGGCGTGGCCAGGCCCTTCTCGGCGAACAGCAGGGCGAGGTTGTACTGCCTTCGGAAACGGAAGAAGGCGGCCAGGCTCCCCAGGGTTTCCGCCCGCTGGGGGCGGGTCTGATAGGCCGCCAGGTAGGCGTGGATGACCTCGCTGTCGGGTTGCTGAAGGGTTTCCATGATCCTGGCGATCGAAAGGAGGGAGATGTAGATCTCCTCTTCCCAGCCGCCCATGGCGACCCGGCGGATGTAGGCCTCCAGGGCCTGTTCGAGCTGCTGGGCATCCCGGCGGCTCTGGGCCAGGTAGAACATGTAGCGGGCGTTGTCCGGCTCGTCCCGGAGCCCTTGCTCCAATACCTCTGCGTCCCGCTCGTATTTCCTGGGATCGCGGCTGCGGGCCCCCTCCCGGCGCTCCACCACGTGGGGGCCCTGCAGGATCAGAGCCTGGCGGGGGGCATCGGATTCGATGTATTCGTGCAGCACGCCCTTGTACTGCCAGGGGCAGCGCGTGGCAACCAGATCCAGCCGGAGGAAGGAGAAGGCATCCTGGCGGTGCTGGATGTAGTAGGAATCCGCCTTCAACTCCGGGAGCCGGAATTTCTTCGGCAGCACCAGCTCGTCATCCGCATCGATGAAGAGCAGGTAGTCGCCCCGGCCGTGGGCCAGCTGGATGGCCTCCGTGCGGGACGGGCCGAAGCCCTTCCAGGGGGACTCATGCAGCTCCCCAGGAAGGTGCTTCAAGTGCTCTCGGATGATGTCCTGGGTGCCATCCGTGGAGCCTGTGTCCAGGATGCACCACGTGTTGATGAGGGGCAGCACGGAATCCAGGCAGCGCCGGATCACGTGGGCCTCATCCTTCACGATCATGTTCAGGCAGATGGAGGCCAAAGACCGCTCCAGCAATTAGGATTTCAGGTTCCCCTCCCACCCGCCTGGAAGTCAACTGCTTGAATGACGACCCAGGTTCAGGGCTCCAGCCACTGGGGTCCCGGAGCACCCGATGGGCCACTGCGCGTTTGGAGGCTCGGCACTTCATCAGCAAGCGAGTTGTAGTAGACATCACAAGTGATGTGTGCGCCTCTAAAAAATGATGTGAAAATCCAGCATCATGTTGCTACTGGAGAAACCTGTGCGACCTACCTTTGCAATCCTGCTGCTGGTGGCGACCGTCGCTTGCTCGAACCCCAAGAACACGAAGATTCCAAAAGATCTGAGCAAGATCGACACCCTCAAGCCCGCTCTGAGCAAGCTCACCGAGGAGGAGCGAGCCCTCTTTGGGAGCTACATGATGACGCACCTAATGGGAACAGCCCCGGGCTCGGCGGGCAGTTCTAATCCCGTCCCCGAGGGCATGACCATC
>CAIQPH010000205.1 GCA_903873655.1 uncultured Holophagaceae bacterium
AAAATTGACGGTGAGGATTTTGAGTTTAGCGAAGGCTTTACCGAGCTTCACAGAATTGTTTACAAAGATATTTTATCTGGCAAGGGTTATGGCATCAGTGATGCAAGACCCGCTATTGAGATCGTCGAAAAAATTCGTGAGATGGCTAACCAGAACTAAAACGAAGCCCAGGGCCGATTCCCGGGGCTTCTCCTGCGTGTGCGGCGGCCTACTGTTCGGCTCGCTTTGAGGCCTCCTGCACGATGCGATAGATCCTTTCCTTCGCCCTCAATTTGATCTTCTTCAGTTCCACTTCTTCGAGGGTCTCCTTGGCGGAGAGACTGGGCTTCTTCTGGAGATCGCCCAGCCGCGAGTCGGCGGACTTATGCTCTTCCATGAGCTTGCGGAATTCAAAGTGCTCTTTCATCAGGCGCTCCTGAAGATCTGGGCGCAGGAAATCCATGACTCCTCCATGCCATGGCGGAACCGGTTCAGGTCCCGCGGGGTTCGGGTGGACCAAGGGTAGGACCGCCCCATCGGGCGTCAAGCCCTATTCGAATGCTCTTCAGAACTCCTTTGACAACTGTCACTTCCATGTGATCCTCCAGCCATGTCCCTGCGCGTCAACAATCTGGTCCTTCAACGATCGGACGGAGTGCGCCTGCTGGGACCCCTGAGCCTGTCCCTTGACCCAGGGGATCGGCTCGGGCTGCTGGGAGAAAGCGGTTCCGGGAAGAGCCTGCTCATTCAGGCCCTATTCGGGGTGCTGCCACCAGGGGTGGTCCAGCCCGGGGGGAGCGTGACAGCCTTCGGGGTGCCGCTGGATGTTCCTGGATCTGGGATGGATGCCATCCGCGGCGCCCGGTTGGCCTGGGTACCCCAGGAGCCCCTCCTGGCCCTGAACCCACTCCTGACGCTGGCTGAGCACCTCAGCCTTCTCCCGGCCATCCACCGCAAAGAACCCCACAGGGCGGCACTGGCAAGGCTCGCACCTCTGATCGAGCGCCTCGGCCTGCCCCCAGACCAGGGCTTCCTCGACCGGCTTCCCCACCAGCTCAGCGGTGGGCAGCGCCAGCGCCTCTGCCTCGCCATGGCCCTCTCCTGCGACCCGGAGCTGCTGGTGCTGGACGAACCCACCACGGCCCTGGACCCTATGGCCCAGAAAGCCTTCCTGGAGCTGGTGCTGGAACTCCAAAGGGAGCGGGGTCTGGGCTTCCTGTGGATCACCCACGACCTAGCCCTGGCCGCCCTCGTCTGCGACCGACTACTGGTGCTATACGGCGGCAGCTCCATGGAGGCCGGTCCGACCAGAACCCTGCTCTCAACGCCGCGCCATCCCTATACCGCCCGCCTGGTTGGGGCCGCCCGGCGGCAGCCATCGACGGAATCGGGGTATCTCTGCGCGCCGGGGAACCGACCGGAAGGTTGCCCTTACCAGCCGCGCTGCTCCCAAATACGGGGGAGTTGCACCAGTTGGGCACCCTGGGTGGGTGACACAGCGACGGGTCTGCGCTGCGAGGCCCCGCTGGAAGCCATCGCTCAGGCGTGAGACCATGGACTGCAAGGTCCCGCAGGCTGCGGGTCCGTCATTTGGAAGCTCCATGCTGACCTTGCCCCTGCTGCACGCCCTGACCTTCGACGATGTCCTGCTCGTTCCGGGCTTCTCGGAGGTGCATCCCAATCAGGTGGATCTGGGGACTCGGCTCACGAAGGACATCTCGCTGCGCATCCCCCTCATCTCGGCGGCCATGGACACCGTGACGGAGAGCCGCATGGCCATCGCCCTGGCCCAGCTGGGCGGCATCGGCATCGTCCACAAGAACCTCAGCCCCGAACGCCAGGCGGAGGAAGTGGACAAGGTCAAGCGCAGTGAATCGGGCATGATCACCGACCCCATCACCATCGAACCCGACGCGCCCATCCGCGATGCCGAGGCGCTCATGTCGAAGTTCCACATCAGCGGGGTGCCCGTGGTGGAGGGCCATCGGCTGGTGGGCATCCTCACCAACCGCGACCTGCGCTTCGAGACCCGCTGGGACATCCCCGTGCGAGAGGCCATGACCAAGGACAACCTAGTTACGGTGCCTGTGGGCACCACCCTCCAGGAGGCCCGAGCGATCCTGCAGAAGCACCGCATCGAGAAGCTGCTCGTGGTGGACGGCCAGGGCCAGCTCAAGGG
>CAIQPH010000206.1 GCA_903873655.1 uncultured Holophagaceae bacterium
GTTGGGAAGCCATGGCCTGCTCGT
Organism: uncultured Holophagaceae bacterium; assembly: GCA_903873655.1. GTDB lineage: Bacteria > Acidobacteriota > Holophagae > Holophagales > Holophagaceae > Geothrix. The sequence goes on from CAIQPH010000206.1 coordinate 25, forward strand.
ACTCGGACTGGAGGCGCTGGGCGTTGGAGATCGCGAACTTGTAGACGTACTCGAAGCGGTCGGCGCCCTTGCTGAGGCCGATGATGACTTCGTAGACGCCCTCGGCGGTCACTTCGAAGGGGGAGGCGATGACATTGAAGGTGCCTTCCTTGGCGCCGTCGGGGATCTGGACGTCGCTGTCACGGATGATGTCCTTGCGCTCGCCGCCGGGGGAGACGATGGAGAAGCTGAACTTGAACGTGCCGTCCATGCGCGAGAAACGGGTGTAGAAGCAGACCTTCGGGAGGGTGAAGGGGATCTGGGGCACCACGATGTGGTGGTCGTACAGGCCCATCAGCGAGGTCTTGCCGCCCATCTCCTGGCGGATGTCGTCGCAAAGCAGCGTGAATTCGTGCTTGGGGGCCTTGATCTGGACTTCTTGCATGGGGGGCTCCAAAAGAGGGGGCATCCTTGGGTGAACGGAAAGTTTACCCTTGAAGTCGACCCTATCCAACCCTGCGTTGGCGAGGACACCCTGGAGGCCGCATGAGGCGATGGTGCTGGATCCTGCTGATCGCCCTGGGGCTCCAGGCCCAAGAGGCCCGGATTCAGATCCTTGGAACCACCGACATGCACGGGCACGTGGTGGCCGAAGACACGTTCAGCCTCCAGCCCGCGAACCAGGGGTGGGCAAAAATCACAACTTTGATCCGCCGCCAGCAGGCTTCGAACCCGAACACGATCCTCGTGGACTGCGGGGACACCCTCCAGGGCGAACCGCTGAACTACGTGCGGAATGTGTTAAGGAGGGACCTGCCCGAGCCGAGCATTGCCATCATGGATGCCCTCGGCTACGCGGCGATGGCCGTGGGCAACCATGACTTCGATTTCGGGCTGCCAGTGCTGCGCGAGGCGGGGCGGCAGGCGAAGTTCCCCTTCCTTTCGGCCAACACGGTCGACACCAAGGGGAAGCCTGGCTTTCCCACCCACACCCTGGTGACGGTGGCGGGGATCCGCGTGGCCCTCGTGGGGTTCACGACGCCTGGCGTCCCGACCATGACTGAGCCAGGCAACTACGAGGGCCTGGCCTTCCAGGACATTGTGGCCACTGCGCGGATGCTGGTGCCCAGCCTCCGGGAGAAGGAACGGGCTGATGTGGTCGTCGTACTGATGCATTCGGGACTGGGCGCCATGGATGGCCGGGAGGGTGACGAGAACGCGGCACTGCGGCTGGCGGATCAGGTGCCGGGAATCGACGCCATCTTCACCGGCCACACCCACCAGGCGATCCAGATGGAGCGCAAGGGCATCCCCATCGTCCAGGCCCAGTGCTTCGGCCGGGCCCTGGCCTTGGTGGACTTGGGCCTGCGGCAGGAGAAGGGGCACTGGCGGGTGGTGGCAAAGACGGGGCGGCTGCTGAAACCCGACGAGGGGACCGCCAGCGATCCTGAGGTTCTGCGCCTGACGGCGGAGTTGCGTGCCGTCACCGATCGTTACCTGGACACGGCCGCCGCGAACCTGCTGGTGGACCTGGACAGCCGCTGGTCACGGATGGAGGACACGCCCCTCACCCAGTTCCTCCACCAGGTGCAGCGCCAGGCCACGGGGGCCCAGCTGTCGGCGGCGGCCTGCCCAGGGCCGAAGCTGTTCATCCCCAAAGGGCCGACGAGCGTGCGGCAGTTCTTCGCGTTGTCGCCTTACGAGAGCCAACTCGCGAAGATCCGCATTACCGGAGAGCAGCTGAAGCGGTATCTGGAACACAGCGCGCGGCACTACACGCGCAGCTGGGAGCCGGAGCTCTACAACCGGGACGTCCCCTTCTACAACTTCGACACGGTGGATGGCGTGAGCTACGCCCTGGATCTGGGGCAGCCCGCGGGCAGCCGCGTCCGGAACCTCAGCTACCAGGGGCAGCCCGTCAAACCCGAGCAGACCTTCACGCTGGCGCTCTCGACCTACCGTCTGCGCAATGGTGGCGGCTACATGGGGGCCATCGGGTTCACGGGCGCCCCTGAGCTGATCACCAAGGCCACCCATCGCAACCTGCTCCTCGACTACGTGCTGAACCACCCAACGCTGAATCCCACGCCGACCAATAACTGGCGCACGATCCCCTATCTGGACCGCGAGCGGGTGCTGAGTCTGGCGCACTGATCCCCGCCTACTTGAATCCAGAGATCAGAAAAGCGGAACACAGAGGGCACAGAGTTCTGCAGAGGACACAGAGAAGAGCGCTGGTCGCGGAAGACACGGAAGGGGCCCCGCACGGCGAGATCCACGGCCCCTTCCGTGTCCAGGTGGAATTCTGTGTCTTCCGCGACCAGCCATCTCTTGACGGCAGGTCAATTAGAGCCGGGCTGCAAACTCCATGATCCGCTTGAGCAACGCCTGGGGGCCAAGGCCCTCTTCCTCCAGCAGGCGCTTGGGGTCGCCGTGGTGGACCAAGTGGTCAGGGACGGCGATGCGGAGCAGGGGGCGCAAGATGCCGGCGTCCGCCAGGGATTCGGCTACGGCGCTGCTGAAGCCGCCCGGTGCACAGCCTTCCTCCAGCGTCACCACGCCTTTGCACTGGCTGGCCCATTCGTGGAGGAGCAGCGTATCCAGCGGCTTCACGAAGCGGGCATTGATGACAGTGCAAGCCAAGCCTGTGTCCGCGAGGGTATTGGCGAGCTTAAGGGCCGGGTCCACCATGGAGCCCAGGGCGAAGAGCAGCAGGTCCTCCCCTTCGCGCAGCAGCTCGCCCTTCCCGATGGGCAGGGCCGTGAGGGGGTCTTCAAAGGGCACGCCGAGGCCGTTGCCCCTGGGATAGCGCAACGCCGCTGGGTGCCCGCAGTACAGGGCCGTCATCAGCATGCGCCGCAGCTCGTTCTCATCCTTCGGCGCCATCAGGAGTAAGTTGGGCAGGCAGCGGAGGTAGGCCAGATCATAGAGGCCATGGTGGGTAGGGCCGTCGGCGCCGACGATGCCCGCGCGATCCAGGGCGAAGGTCACGGGCAGGTCCTGGAGGCAGACATCGTGGGCCACCTGGTCGAAGCCCCGCTGCAGGAAGGTGCTGTAGATGGCGCAGACCGGCCGCATGCCCTGGGCCGCGAGTCCCGCGGCGAAGGTCACCGCATGTTGTTCGGCGATACCCACGTCGAAGCACCGGTCCGGGAAGGCCTTCTGGAAGAAATTCATACCGGTGCCATCCAGCATGGCGGCCGTGATGCCCACGATCTTCTCGTCGGTCCTGGCCAGTTCCACCAGCGTTTTGCCGAATACGTTCGTGTAGCTCGGCGGGGAAGGCTTGGCCGGATCCGCCACCACTTTGACCATTTCCCCGGATTCCGCGTCGAACGCGGTGACGCCATGCCACTTCAGGGGATCCAGCGCGGCGGGCTCGTAGCCGTGGCCCTTCTTGGTCTGCACATGCAGCAGGACTGGACCGTCCTTCATCTTCTCCTTGGCCTCGACCAGGGCCTTCGACGTGGCGTTCACGTCGTGGCCGTTGACGGGCCCCATGTAGCGGAAGCCCAGATCCTCGAAGAGCAGACCTGGCACCATGAGGCGCTTGAAACTCTCCTCACTCCACTTGGCGGCCTTCGCGACCCCCTTGCTGAGGCCCTCGAGGGGGATGGCCCGGATGGCATGCTCGATGCGATCCCGCCAGCGCTGGTAGTACTGGCCGGACATGATCTGGTTGAGGTAGCCCTGCAGCGAGCCCACGTTGGGGTTGATGCTCATGTCGTTGTCGTTGAGGATCACCAGGAAGTTCTTGGTCGCCAGGTAGCCAGCCTGGTTCAGGGCCTCGAAGGCCATGCCGGCGGTCATGGAACCGTCGCCGATGACGGCAATGCAGGCATGGTCCAGATGCTGGAGATCCCGGGCCTTGGCCATGCCGAGCACCGCGGAGATGCTGGTGCTGGCGTGCCCGGCACCGAAGTGGTCGTAGGGGCTCTCGTCGCGCTTGAGGAAGCCGGACAGCCCATGGTGCTGACGCAGGGTGGGGAAGCGGTCCTTGCGGCCCGTGAGGATCTTGTGGGGATAGGCCTGATGGCCCACGTCCCACACGATGCGGTCGTGGAGAAAGTCGAAATTGTGGAACAGGGCCACCGTGAGCTCCACGGTGCCCAGGTTGGAGCTGAAGTGCCCGCCGGTTTCTGACACCGAGGCGATCAGGAAGGCCCGGACTTCCGCCGCCAGCTGCTCCAGCTGCGATGGCGTGAAGTGCCGCACCTGCTGGGGAGCGGCCAGGGAATCCAGCAGCGGATAGAGGCTGGCAGGGGCCGTCATGAAGGCACCTAACTGGCCCGCAGCGCCAGGTATCGCGCCCAGGCTGCCAAGGAATTCCGGTTGAGTATGGATGCTAGCTGACATAGGGCATTCTCGGTGGCCTCACTCAGGGCTTTCCGGGCACCGTCCAGGCCCAGGAGAGAAGGGTAGGTGATCTTACCCCTCCCGGCATCCTTTCCGGCGCGCTTGCCCAATTCCGCGTCAGTGGCCGTGGCGTCCAGGATGTCGTCCTGGATCTGGAAGGCCAGGCCGATGGCCTCGCCGTAGGCCCGCAGCGCGGACCGCTCACCAGGGGTCGCTCCGCCCAGAACCGCGCCGATCTCGACGGAGGCGCGCAGGAGGGCGCCGGTCTTCAGCCGGTGGATGAGGCGGAGGTGATCCAGGTCATAGGTAGTGAGTGTCTCGCCCTCTAAATCGAGGGCCTGTCCGCCCGCCATGCCCCGCCAGCCGGCGCTTTCAGCGAGCAGCACGAGGGCTTCGGCGCGCTTCACTGGATCCAGGTCGGCAGTGGCGAGTACGCCAAAGGCCTCGGTTAATAGAGCATCACCGGCGAGGATGGCGTGGCCTTCCCCGAAGACCTTGTGGTTGGTCGGCCGGCCGCGTCGCAGGTCATCGTCGTCCATGGCCGGCAGGTCATCATGGATCAGCGAGTAGGTGTGGACGTATTCCAGGGCGAGGGCGCCGGCCAGGGCCTGGGCGGCACTACCGCCGACGGCCTCGCAAGCCAGGAGGCAGAGCACAGGCCGCACGCGCTTGCCGCCAGCCTCCAGGCTGTACCGGACCGCCTCGCCAAGGCGTCTCGCGTACCCCTGCTGGAAGGGGACCGTCAACGCGGCGTCCAGGAGCGGGAGCAGGCGGTCCAGGTCGGCCTTCACCTGGGTGGAGGGTTCCTTCATCGCGGGCCTTTGGCCTCGTCCAGAGGCTCCGCACGGTATTCGCCGCCCAGACCCGCTTTCAGCACCTCGACCCGGCGCTGGGCCTCGGCCAGCTGCTTCTGGAGGGACTGGCTCAACTGCACTCCCTCCTCGAAGCGGGCGAGGGCGTCCTCCAGGCTGAGGCTGCCGGATTCGAGCTGCTGCACCAGCGCCTCAAGGCGCTCCAGACCATCGTCGAAAGTGAGATTCACATCAGTCATGTGGGGTTCCTTGGCGTTCGCAGCCGGGGCGGGGGTCATTTCCCCTTGGCCATGCTCTCGCGCATCTTCTTTCCCGTGTCCTCGACCTTGTAGCCCTCAGGCAGGCTGAAGGTGGCGGTGGGGATGGGGCCTTCCTTGATGGCCGTGGCAACACTGGTGAGGTCGCCCACGAAGGGCAGGACCGTGTGGGTCCTGAGGGCGATGCCCTGGACCTTGGCCAGTTCCTCGCCGAGTTTCAGCATCCCGGCGGAGTTGCCACCCATCTGGCCGATGGTGTTCTTGAGTTTCATGAAGCGCTTGTAGGCGATGGCGGGCATCGGCGGCTTGAGGGCAGGATCATTGCTGCTTTCGAAGACCATCTTCCCCATGGTGATCTTCCACTTCTTGCACTTGCGGCCCAGGATCGTTTCCGCGCCCTGTTCCTCGGCCGTGACCGTGGCATCCCCGCCGCCCATCAACTTCTGGGCGAAGAGGGGCAGGTCCTTCATCTTGTCGGCCATGGCCTCCATGGAGGCTTCCAGGTCGTCCCAGCTGACCAGCTGAATGACTTTTTTCTTGTGGTCGATGGTGTAGGAAACGCCCTTCTCGAAATCGACCATGGAATCGGTCTGGCTGCCGCCGTTGTTGGTCCGCATGAATTTGGAGGACCAGTACTGGGTCTGCTCACCCTCGTGACCCTTGCCGGTGCCGGTCATGGTGAGGGTGAGGTCCGTGGCCAGAACCGAGAGGGAAGCGGACAGAAGGAGTACAGCCAGACGCATCGACACTTTCATGGATACCCTCCGGGGAATACCCTGGAGGATACGCTTGCGATTCTTGGAATGCCAACCGCAGGCTGCAGGATTCCGGTGAGGGTAGTGATGGCCCGTGTGCTCGTAGTGGATGACAGCAAGGAAACCTGCGATTTCCTGGAGGAACTCCTGGGCGCCATGGGGCTGGAGGTGGTCAAGGCCACCCATCCCGACCGGGCCATCGAACTGCTGCACAAGGAGCCATTCGATCTGATGCTTTCGGACATCAACCTTGAGGCCAAGAAGGATGGGCTGGACCTGCTGAGGGAGGCCAAGCCCCTGGGCGTGGATACGATCCTGTTGTCGGGTTTTGGCACCCTGGAAACCGCCATCGAGGCCGTCCGCGAAGGGGCCTTCGACTTCCTCAGCAAGCCCTGGAACAACGAAGAGCTGAAAGCGCTCGTGACCCGCGCCCTGGCACGCCGGCAGTCCAGCGGCCATGCCATCTCGCAGAGCGCCTCACCCAAGGGGAAACGCAGCCTGATGATCGGCTCGAGCCCGAAGATGATGGCGGTCTACAAGACCATTGCGAGCTTGCAGAACAGCCGGGCCACGGTGCTCATCTCTGGCGAGAGCGGCACGGGCAAGGAACTGGTGGCTCGGAGCATCCACCTGTCCAGCGACCGGCGGGACCGGGCCTTCGTGGCCGTGAACTGCGGCGCGCTGACCGAATCTCTGCTCGAATCCGAACTCTTCGGACACGTGAAGGGCTCCTTCACCGGTGCCATCGGCGAGAAACCCGGCCTCTTCGAGGAGGCCTCCGGCGGGACGATCTTCCTGGACGAGATCGGCGAGACGAGCCCCAGCTTCCAGGTGCGGCTGCTCCGGGTGCTCCAGGAGCAGGAGATCCGCCGGGTCGGGGGCAACAAGACCATCAAGGTGGATGCCCGCGTGATCGCGGCCACCAACCGGGACCTGCAGGTGATGGTCAAAGCAGGAACCTTCCGGGAGGACCTTTACTATCGCCTCGGGGTGGTGGAACTTGCTGTGCCCTCCCTGCGAGAGCGGCGGGAGGACATCCCGGCCCTGATCGACCACTTCCTTTCAGAATTCGGGCAGAAGGATGGGCACTCCTATCAGCTGCATCCCGAGGCCCGGCACGTTCTCGAGGCCTACTCCTGGCCTGGGAATGTGCGTGAATTGAGCAATGCCGTGGAGAATCTCACCCAACTCAGCCGGGGGCTCGAGATCACCGTGGATGATCTGCCGATCAAGATCCAGGCAGATGTCCTCAAGAAGGCGCTACGAAGGCCCGAAAGCGGCGAGGACATTCCCGCACTGATCGAGGACTGGCCCTCGCTGGATGAACTGGAGCGCCGCTACATTCAGGTCCTGGTCGGAAAACACAAGGAAAAGCAGCGCATCGCCGAGATCCTGGGTGTGGACCGGACCACCCTCTACCGGAAGCTCAAACGGTATGGCTTTCAAGAGGAAGACTAACCCACCGTGATGGCCGGA
>CAIQPH010000207.1 GCA_903873655.1 uncultured Holophagaceae bacterium
GGGAACGTCGGACGGATGAAATCCTGCGCCGACCCACAGGGCCGGAACCATCTAGGCTATCGGAATGGCCCTGAAAGTCAACGCATCAAGTGTGAATTGAGGCGGACATCACCCGGCGAGTGGGCACCCGCAGCCGCCCGCAGCGCAACCATGGCCGGTCTTCGGAGCATCCGCCTTGGGGGCATCCGCCTTGGGGGTCTCGGCCTTGGGCGCAGAGACCGTCGGCTCAGAGGCTGCGCCCTTGTACCAGCCAGCACCGGAAAGGGCGAAAGCCGCCACGGAAACCTGACGCTTCATGCCCTCCAGGGCCCCGCAGGCCGGGCAGGCGTGAACCTCGGGCGCCGACAGGCTTTCCAGCCTCTCTTCCGGCTGGCTGCAAGCTTCGCAACGATATTCATAGAGGGGCATGGCAGACTTCTCCCGGGGTCTCCCCGAATCAAGAATCTTATCCAGGTCTAGCGATGCCGTCACCGACCCATTTCTTCCAGAGCCCAGCTGCCTTCTTCGCCGCGATCCCGCGGCCGAGGTTTCTCTGCTTCACCAATGGCTGCTTCGATTTGCTCCATCCTGGCCACGTGCAATACCTTGCTGACGCCCGTGCTCTGGGCGACTACCTCGTGGTCGGCCTCAACAGTGATGCCTCCGTCGCGCGATTGAAGGGCATTGGTCGCCCAGTCCAGGACGAGGCCGCCCGCGCCGCCGTGCTGCTGGGCCTGCGTAGCGTGGACGCCGTGATCCGTTTCGACGAAGACACGCCGCTGGAACTGCTCCGCGCACTGCAACCCGATGTGCTGGTGAAGGGCGGCGACTACACACCGGAGACAGTGGTAGGACGCGAACTCGTGGAAGGACGGGGTGGCAGGGTCGTGCTCATTCCCTTCCTGGCCGGTCACAGCACCTCCCTTATCGAGGCGCGGATCCGCAGCGGACGGGGCGTCACGCTGGAATAGCAGGAAGGTAGACCGGTGACACAGAAACGGGCCGCATATGCGGCCCGTTTCTGTGCAGGGGAAGCCAGGCTAGACCAACGGGGCCAGCAATTGCCAGTACTTCGGCAGGGGCCAGAGATCGGCGTCGCAGGCCTCCTCGAGGGCATCGAGGGTCTCACGGAGGGCATGTTTGGCTTCGTTCACGTTGAGCCCGAAGGCCTCCGTCCGGGCGTGGAGGTCCTCAATGGCTTCTGCTCCGGCCAGCGCGTCCTTCATGGCGGTCAGGCGGGCCTGGGCCTCCCCGGCAAGGGTGGTCTGGGCCTGCAGAGCGGCTTTCAGGGTTTCGGGCACGGAGATGCCAGCGGCGGCCAGCTTGCCGAGGCTTTCAGCGCGGGAGCCGATGTCGGCGGTGACGCTCGGCAGCACCTGGGTCTCGGCCATCTGCCGCAGAACCTGGGTCTCGATGGCGATGACCTTCTGGTACTCCTCGTGACGGATGTGGAGGCGGGATTCCTGCTCACCCTCGGACAGGATGCCGGGCTTGGCGAGCACCGCCTTGACCGCGGGCTGTTCCCAGATGTGGAGGGCTGCTACGGTGTTTTTTGCGTGGGGCAGGCCGCGGCGCTCGGCTTCCAGCTTCCAATCCTCGGAGTAGTTGTTGCCCTCGAAGCGGATGGCCTTGGTCTCGATGATGGCCTGGCGCACCACGGCCAGGACCGCGACCTTGTGGTCCTTGCCGGCCTTGAGTTCGGCCTCCAGTTTGGCATTCAATCCGTCCAGGGCCTCGGCCACAGCGGCATTGATCACTGTGAGGGGCAGGGCGATGGCCTGGCTGGAGCCCACGGCCCGGAACTCGAACTTGTTGCCTGTGAAAGCGAAGGGGCTGGTGCGGTTGCGGTCGGTGGCGTCCTTCTCTATGCGGGGCAGGTTGCCAATGCCGAGATCGATGATCTTCTGGCTGGAGACATCGGCGATATCGCCCTTCTCGATGGCGTCCAGGATGTGGTTCAGCTGGGCACCAAGGAAGGCGGACATGATGGCGGGCGGAGCTTCATTGGCCCCCAGGCGGTGATCGTTGCCGGCGCTGGCGATGGAGGCACGCAGGAGACCCCCGTGGGTATGGATGGCCTTCAGCGTGGCACTGAGGAAGAAGAGGAACTGCAGGTTCTCCTCAGGGGTATGGCCGGGCTCAAGCAGGTTCTGCCCCTCGTTCGTGGCGATGCTCCAGTTCACGTGCTTGCCGCTGCCATTGACACCGGCGAAGGGCTTCTCGTGCAGCAGGACAGCCAGGTTGTGGCGCTCACCCACGGACTTCAGGATCTCCATCAGCAGCTGGTTGTGGTCGCTGGCCAGGTTGGCGGCTTCATAGATCGGAGCGATCTCGAACTGGTTGGGGGCCACCTCGTTGTGGCGGGTCTTGGCGGGGATGCCCAGCTTGAAGCACTCCAACTCGACTTCCTGCATGAAGCCCAGGACGCGCGCCTTGATGCTGCCGAAGTAGTGGTCCTCGATTTCCTGGCCCTTGGGGGGCTTGGCACCCTGGAGGGTCCTGTTCGCGAAGAGCAGGTCAGGGCGCA
>CAIQPH010000208.1 GCA_903873655.1 uncultured Holophagaceae bacterium
CGAACTCGATGAGCGCCATGTCGGCCGCGTCGCCGAGGCGATGGCCAACCGTGAGGATGCGGGTGTAGCCACCGGGGCGGCTGTCGACACGCTTGCGGAAATCGGCGCCGAAGAGCTTCTGGACGGCGTCCTTGCTTCCGAGCCGGGCCATCGCCAGACGGCGGTTGGCCACGGTGTCATCCTTGGCGAGGGTGATGAAGGGCTCCACATACATGCGGAGTTCCTTCGCCTTCACCAGGGTGGTCTCGATGCGCTCGCTCTCGATGAGAGCGGTCGCGAGGTTCTTCATGAGGGCCTTGCGCTGGTTGGTGGTGCGGCCCAGGCGCTTGCCGGAAACGTTGTGACGCATGGGGGCTCCCTACACTTCCTGCTCGAGCCGCATGCCGAGGGAGAGGCCAATGCGAGCGAGCTCGTCCTTGATCTCCTGGAGCGACTTCTTGCCGAAATTCTTGGTTTTCATCAGCTCAGCCTCGGTCCGCTGAACCAGCTCGCCGATGGTGGTGATGTTCGCATTGCGGAGGCAGTTGTTGGCCCGAACCGAAAGTTCGAGTTCTTCGACGGACTTGCCCAGCCAGGCATTGGCGGCCTCGCTGCCGAGGGTGGCGGCGCCCATTTCCATCTCGGTGAAATCCTCGTCCTGGCGGGCGAACACGAGGAAGTGGTCGCGCAGGATGAGAGCCGCGTCAGAGACGGCTTCCTTGGGGTTGACGGCACCATTGGTCCAAACCTGGAGCGTCAGCTTCTCGTAGTCCGTGCTCTGGCCCACGCGGGCGGGTTCGACGATGTAGTTCACCCGGACGATGGGGCTGTGATTGGCATCCATGGGGATGAAGCCGAGGCCAAGGGTCTCGCTGTGGTTGCGGTCCGCGGTGACGAAGCCGCGACCCAGGGAGACCACCATCTCGATCTCCAGTTCGCCTTCTTCGCCCAGGGTGGCGATATGGACGTTGGGATCCACGACCTCCACGTTCTGGTTGCAGCGGATGGCGGCGGAGGTCACCGTGCCCTCGCCCTTGGCGGAAATGGTCACCGTCTGGGGTTCGCTACTGTGGACCTTGAAGGGCACTTCCTTGAGATTCAGAAGGACGTGGGTGATGTCCTCCCAGACGCCGGGAAGGGTCGTGAACTCGTGCATGACGCCCTTGATGCGGACGTTGGTGACAGCGGCGCCCTGGATGCTGCTGAGCAGCACACGGCGGATGCTGTGCCCCACGGTCGTGGCAAAGCCGCGCTCGAAGGGGTAGGCCACGAACTCCCCGTAGGAATCCGTGAGGGACCCGGGGGTCACCTCGGCAAATCGCGGCCTCTGGAAATCATTTAAATTCAGCATCCGTCCCCCTTACTTGGAATACAGCTCGACGATCAGCTGTTCGTTGATGTCAAGGGTGATGTCCTCACGGGTGGGTGCGGCAAGCACCTGGCCCTTGAAGGCGGAAGCGTCCAGGGTGAGCCACTTGGGAATGCCCCGGCCGGCGGAGGTCTCGACGGAGGACTTGACGCCATCGTTCTCCCGGGCACGGGCGCCCAGTTCCACCGCCTGGCCAGGCTTCACCTGGAAGGAGGGGACGTCCACCCGCTTGCCGCTGATCAGCACGTGTCCGTGCATGACCATCTGGCGCGCAGCGGAGCGGCTGGACGCGAAGCCCAGGCGGTACACCACGTTGTCCAGGCGGCACTCGAGGAAGCTGAGCAGGTTGTGGCCGGTGACGCCCTTCTTGGCATCGGCCTTTTCGAAGTAGTGGCGAAACTGCTTCTCGAGCACACCGTAGATGCGCTTCACCTTCTGCTTCTCGCGAAGCTGCAGGGCGTAGCCGGTGGGCTTCTTGATCTTCCCCGCGCCGTGCTGGCCGGGGATCTTGCCCTTGCGGGTCTCGAAGGAGCACTTCTCCTTGAAGCAGCGCTCGCCCTTCAAGTAGAGCTTCATGCCCTCGCGTCGGCAGAGGCGGCAAACGGCGTCTGTGTAACGTGCCATGTCTCTCCTCCTCTCTTAAACCCGGCGCCGCTTGGGCGGCCGGCAGCCGTTGTGGGGGATGGGCGTGACGTCGCGGATGCTGGTCACCTGGATGCCTGCGGCGTTGAGGGCGCGAATGGCGCTCTCACGACCGGCGCCAGGGCCCTTGACGCGAACGTCGACCGAACGGACACCCTGCTCCTTGGCGGCTTCGGCAGCGATGCCGGCGGCCACCTGGGCGGCGAAGGGAGTGCCCTTGCGGGTCCCGCGGAAGTTCTGGTTGCCGCTGGAAGCCCAGCAGAGCATGTTCCCCATAGGATCGGAGATGCTGATAATGGTGTTGTTGAAGGACGCCTGGACGTGAGCCACGCCATGGGGAACGTTCTTCTTTTCTTTCTTCTTGACCACCTTCTTACCGGCGGTCCGGGTCTGAGTCTTGGCCATGTGCTCCTCGCCTTACTTCTTCTTGCCGGCCACGGTGCGCCGCTTGCCCTTGCGGGTGCGGGCGTTGGTATGCGTGCGCTGACCACGGACGGGGAGACCCTTCCGGTGGCGCAGGCCGCGGTAGCAGCCGATGTCCATGAGCCG
>CAIQPH010000209.1 GCA_903873655.1 uncultured Holophagaceae bacterium
CGAGCAGCACAACCAGGCTCCCAGGCCTTACATCTGGACCGCTAAAGCTACCGATATCCTTGCCAAAGTCATCCGCGCCCGCGCTACGCTCAATGCACCAGTTATTTCGAGCGACCTACACTAGGGCTCCTTCTTGGGACCCGGTTCGGATTCACCCTTCACAGTCGCCACCCGATCCAGGAGCATCTCCTCCATGGAAGCCTGACAGCCTCCCCGTCAGTTCCTCTCATGGACCTGCTGGAGCAAGCCCTTTCCAGAACCAGTGAAGCCTTCTATCACGACGTTCCCTTGGTGGCTGATGGTGGACGGTTCCTAGGCATCATTCCTGTCCCAGCCCTCGTCCGTGCCCAATCGGGGCTTATTGCGGAGCAGTTCCAGCTCGCCGAATCGCGGCGCAACGAACTGCAGGCAAAAAACCAGGATCTATTCAGGAGCCTCCATCAACTTCGCCAGTCACAGGGCCGCTACGAGACCCTGTTCCAGCACAGTCCATTGGCGGTGGCCCTCCTAAATCCGGATGGAAAAATCGAGGCCCACAACACGAAGCTTCAGGTGCTGCTTGGTCCTGCAGGAGAGCTGGAGGGGTTCATCCCGAATCTGACAGATCTGATGTCCCCCAAGCACAGAGAATCCTTCCTTGAACTGTTGAGCCTCCACGAATCAGGTGTCTCACTCGCGAGCAATCATGTGGATGAGTTCATACTCCACCTCCCGGCCCTCGGGGAGCGCCTGTTCAAGTTCCATACTTCCCTGGTTCGAGAGACCGGTCAGATCTGCACCATCCTGCACGACATCACGGAACAGCGGGCCGTCGAGCGGAAGATGGCGATCAACGACAAGGCCGATCTCTTCGAATCATTGGTGGGTGGGATCGCTCATGAGCTCAATAATAAACTGGCGCCTGTCCTGGGATTCTCTGAGCTGCTCCAGAATCGCCTGGAAACCATTGGTGGCCACGATGTCTTGCAATCCTACTGCAATGCCATCTCCCTAAGTGCCCAGGAGTCAGTGCGCATCATTCGTCAGCTCCTCCAGCTCTCCCGCCCCGCAGCTCCGGAACTCAGCCGGACGGATCTCGGAGCCATTCTGGACGAGGTGTCATCGATCTTGCGCTTCAGACTTCGGTCTGCTGATGCGGAAATGCAGCTGACCGTACCGGCAGAACCGGTCTGGATCCTAGCCGATCCGGGCCAGATCAAGCAGGTCCTGGTCAACCTGATGATCAATGGCATAGACGCGATGGGGAACGCGTCACAGAGATTGCTAAAGGTCGGTGTGGAAACGCAGGGAGCCTATGCTTGCTTTTCTGTTGGGGACACCGGCCACGGCATCGCTCCAGACAGGCTCAACAGGATTTTCGACCCGTTCTACACGACCAAATCCTCCGAGCACGGCACGGGTCTCGGTCTCAGTGTTTGTCTGGGCATCGTCCGGCAGCACCACGGAGAGATTTCGGTAAAGAGCACTCCAGGCGAAGGTACTGTGTTTCGGGTCCTCCTGCCGCTGTCCATGACAGAAGGAAAGACGGAATGCCTCCCGGTTCAGCGCGTGATAAAGCCCGTAGGACCTGGCTCCCAACTTTCAGCCGCTCAGGGTCTACCCCGAATGAGCGTTCTGGTCATTGACGATGAGGAGTACATCACCAGCCTGGTGCAGGAGTTGCTGCGGAGTCGTCTGGGTTGGAAGGTTGAGCGGGTGCACGAAGGAAGGCAAGCCATCCAGCGCCTTGAGGCGGCCAGCTTCGACCTCGTCATTACCGATCTGCGCATGCCGGGCGTTGATGGCTTCGCGATCCTCGAGTGGCTCAGGAACTATCAGCCTTCACTCCTCCCCAGGGTTCTGGTGATAACCGGGGACAGCGGAGGTCCGAGCCTGGATCAGGAACTGCTGAACTTTGGAGTACCGGTCATCAGAAAACCCTTCACGCCAGATGAACTCATTGACCAATGCCTTGCTGCTCTTGAGGTTACTTGAGGGACCGTCCTTCAGGGTGGTGAAGGCAGCCATCGACATCGAAATTGTTACCCCGCTGTTACGTGTTGGCGCTTCTGGAACGAAAAACACGGTCGAAAAATTAGAAATGAGGGCAAAGTCATGCTGTCTAGATTCGAGTTCATTCCACACCTTCTTCACCGGGCCCTGAGATCCCCGATTCTGGTGATTTTGGCCACCATGCCACTCGCCGCCGAAGAGGTTTCTGTGCAGGAGGCTGCGAAGTTCCTGATGATCCTGGCTTCAAGCGCCGGGTCAGAAGGCAGGGTCGCCTGCAAGGAACTAGATATGGTGATCCAGCTGAAGAAACAAGAAATCTCCGTGGATGCCAAGGCGAATGTCGCCTGGGCCTTTTCTCAGGCCCAGACTAAGTTTTACCTCGGAGAGAAAAAGCTGGTGGTCTGCAGCAGCCGTAAGCTTTTCGCTGACGGAGGTGCCATCGCCTTTGAGCGGATCAATGGAAAATTGACCATATTTTGTAATCTCGCCAATCTCGAGAAGAGTGGCGTCCATCTTCCCGAATCCTTCCTACGGATAGCCGTTAAGGTTTAGGGGCGGGGATGGATCGGTTGTTGGGTTGAAGAGGGCAACACTGCGCCGCCTTCTCCAGAGACAGCCGACGAAGCGATAATTACCAACTGTTTCACATGGCTGTCATGGCTGGTCTCCGCTAGGGCGTTCAAATAAAAGCCCTCGAAAGGACTGGCCATGACTCCGGTCTCGACCTCAGTGGCTTCGAACCTTCCAACCCTTCCGGCCGATTGGGTCATCAGGCCTCGCCGTGCCAAGGACATCCCAGGCGTCATCGAGCTCATGCGGCGGGTCTACGTCCAGCCACACGGCCCCGAGGCAGTCTGGCCCGCGGAAACCCTGGTGAAGCATCTGGAGACTTTTCCGGAAGGGCAGCTCCTGATTGTGGACGGGAAGGGCAGGGTGATCGCTGATTCCACTTCCATGCTGGTGACATCCGAGTTGGCGTTGCGTCCGCATCGCTGGTCTGAGATCACTGGACACGGCACTCTGGCCACTCACGACCCCAGGGGTGATGTGTTCTATGGCGTTGATCTGGCGGTGGATCCTGAGTTCCAGGGCACCGGACTGGCTCATATCCTCTACGACGCCCGAATTGCCCTGGCAATCCATTTGGGTTGCAAAACATTCGTCGCAGGGGGCCGCATGCCTGGCTATCACCTCACGTCGGATCTCCTCAGCCCGGAAAGCTATCTCGCCTTGATTGAGCGTGGGCTGCTCTTCGATCCAACCCTATCCAAGCAACTCCGTCTCGGCTTCATACTCCGGGGTTTGTTGAGAGACTATATCTCCGACCCTGAAAGCGAGAACTGCGCGGCACTCATCTGCATGGAGCTTTGATGCGCTTTTCGGCCCCAAAGCCTGTCATGTCACGGCCAGTGAGGGTCTGTGCGGTCCAGTATGGCCTCCGGACGATCTCGAGCTTCAAGGAATTCGCCGAGCATGTGGAATCATTCGTGGATGTCGCCGACGATTACGATGTCGACCTCATCGTATTTCCCGAATTGCTCGGCGTCCAACTCATGGGTCTCACCAGCGGCGAAGGAGAGCCTGCGGATGTGATGCG
>CAIQPH010000210.1 GCA_903873655.1 uncultured Holophagaceae bacterium
CCACATCGACCTTGGCGACGATGTGCTTGCGCAGGGCATAGGCGATGGCGATGGCGCCCGCCAGGAAAGTGCCGGAATACCCGATGGTGATGGTGACGACGAGGCTCGACAGCCAGAAGTTGGAGACGAGCACGGCGCGCATCATCTCCATGGTGTCGCCCTCGGTGCCCAGGTTCTGCGCCACGATCAGCGAGGCGAAGCCCGCGGCGGCAGCGACAGCGGTGCCGAAGCCCTTGCGGTACATCCGCTCGACGATCAGGCCGAGGATCACGGCGCCCCAGCCCACGAACACGGCGGAGGAGTAAAGGTTGGTTACCGGGGGACGGCCCTGCAGGATGATGCGGGCCGCCAGACCCAGGGTGTGGACGATGGCTCCGGAACAGAGCAGGGCATAGGCCGTAGGGCGCAAGAGGTCGGGCTTGTAGATCCAGGAGAAGCAAAGCGCCAGGAATGCCACGAAGTAGATGGACAGGCCTACGAAGAAGGGCTGGGCCCGGTTGAAGACGAGTTCGTTCGAGGCCTTGGCCAGGGCGCCGGGCTTCAGGGTGGCGACCAGGCTGTTCATGTCGGCCAGGGCCTGATTGAAGCTGGCCGCGTCATTGGCGACATAGGCGGCGTTCAGCCGGGCCAGAGGCATCAGGCCAGGATGCAGAGGGCCACCTTCATTCGCGGAGCTGAGGGCCTGGCCGACGCTCTGCCACGCATCCGGATTGGTGCCAACAGGGGGTGGCAGCATGCGGAACTGGGCCAGCTGGATCAGATCCTGATGGCGAAGCTTTGCTTCCGGCGTGCCCAGGGACTGGAGTTCCCAGCCCAGGCCCGGCGAGCCCGCGAGCTGCAGGGTGTTCCGCAACTTGTAGTAGAGGTAGACCCGGTCGAAGAGGTTCACGACGGCGCTCTGGAACCGCGTGCGCTTCTGGGGCGCAATGGGTTGAGCAGACGCGGCCTGCTTCTGGACTTCGTCGAGGTGCGAGGAGAGGTCGGCGAAGCTGAAGTAGTTGCGGTTCTTCTTCTGCTGGGCGCCGATGAGGCTGATCACTTCCGGATCGTCGATCACGAAGATGGGCTGCTGGTCGGCCACCTGCGGGCGGAACAGCACATCGAGGATCCATTCGTCAGGACCGACGGAACGGCCGTCGAAGCGGAAGCCCTGGCGGCTGTGGATCACCAGCAGGGAGTTGCGGGCCAGGGAATCAAGCGGCTTGACCCGGCCGCCTTCCAGGAGGGGCAGGTTGCTGAAGCCGCTGACATCGAAGCCGCGGACCTTGCCGCTGGGCAGGGCGAAGACGAGGGCGATCAGCAGCGCGAGGGTGCCGGCGCCCCAGGCGAGGTACTTGTTCACGAAGGTCATGGTCAGCCCTCCTTCTGTTCCTGGCGCCGCTTGAGCGAACGCCGGAGGACGATGGCGAAGTGCACGAGCAGGCCGAGGGAGACCAGCACGCAGGACACGTAGGGGAGCAGCCAGCCTGGATTCTCAACCACGGAGAGGACGGACAGGGTGTCGTTCTTGCCGAAGCTGGCCTGATAGAAGGTCTTGCCCTCATAGCGGAGCGGCTGGTTCATGTAGATCAGGACTTCGCGGGATTCCTGCCGGGACGGATTGATCACCTGGACCAGGCTGGAGAAATTCTTGGGGATGTCGGTGCCTGGGTACACATCGTGCCGGAACTGCTTCAGCGTGAACGCGTAGGGCAGATACTGGCGGCGCAGACGCATGGACAGGACATAGTTGTGTCCTTCGTGGATGAACGACTGGGGTGCACCCAGGGCCAGGGAAGTCAGCCAGATGCCATAACTGCGGCCGCCAGCCACCGGCTCGACGAAGGCCGAGGTCTGGTTCATCTCGTTGTCGGCGGAGACCACCGGCTTCTCGACCACGGATACCTGGGTGCCCACACCCGCGGTGGCCAGGGAGGGCGGCGCGCCTGGAGCCAGGTTGCCAAGCTCCGCGTTCGGGTAGTACCGCTTCACGTTCAGGGTGATCGGCGTACCGGGGACTGTGATGGAGCCGCCCCTGGCCAGCAGCGTGTCGGGCACCGAGTAGACCTCGTCCCAGGTGGGGTCTGTGACGTCGATGAGGGCCAGTTCCGAGTTCTTGTAGCTCTGGACGTAGTTGACGGTCTGCCCCACCTCGATGGACATGTTCGTGTCCACCTGCATCATGCCGGCGACAAATTCGCCCGCGAACAGGACCACCAGCCCAGTGTGGACCAGCCACAGGCCGGCCTTCTGCCAGGTCAGCTTGATGCCCAGGGTCTTCGCGATCAGGTTGAGTGTGAGGAGGAGTCCCACCAGGGCGCCGCCGGGGAACACTGGAAGGGGGACAGGCAGCCCGGCAAACTGCCGCTTCACGATGAAGCTGCGCATGTAGGCGTTCACGGCGCCCTGAGTGCCCATTTCCACCTGGGCCAGGGTGCAGAGCACCACGAGGCACATGAGGAGCGCGAGGAGGACAATGGTCAACTGGAAGGACTTGAGGAAAGCCCAGACTCGGGAGGCGATGGTCTTAATCAAGGCGGACACTCCCCAGGATGGTCAGGAAATCGGGCTTGGCCTTGGCCACGGGATCCGCGTCTCCGGTCAATTTCAGGAACCAGGTGTTGCCATCGGGCGTGCTGATGTAGCCAGCCACTAGGCGGCTCTTGGCTTGGCCCTCGCTGGTGAAATCATAGACGTTCAGCGAACCGGCTTTGGTCTTGAGCGCGGTGCGGGCCTTGGCCAGTCCGGCCTCGTCCAGTGGGGGCAGGCCGATCTGGCCGCGCCAGCGGTTGACGTTGGCCAACTCGCCACCCGCGGGACCCGGCAGGACCACCACCGTGGCCTCCAGCTTCCCTGCGAAGGGGGGCTTGAAGGTGGCGAAGCGCATGCTGCCACCACCCTGGGCTTCACTCCAGCCCTTGGGCAGGGACCACTTCAAAGGAGCCCCGGGGGTGGAAGGCGGCGGCGTGTCTGCGCCGCTGCCCATATTGTCCCCCGTGCGCTCGCCCATGGGTTGGGGCGGCATGGCGGGCCTGGGGCCGGACGGGGTGAAGGGCGCCTCCTTGGGGACGCGGAAGTGGGATACCTGGTCAGAGCTGCAGGCAAAGGCCAGGCCCAGCAATCCGGTACCGATTACGAGGGAAGCCAGAGTGGACATTAGTCGGTGGAGAGGGGGGCGGGGGTTCGGCAAGGGACTCCTCGATGGACATTCCAGAATACCGGTACTTTCAGGGGATGGCTAGGTCGCAATTAGGCAAAGATGATAAATCAAAGAGTTTAGATGCTTCAGATGCGTGGAGTCATGGAAGGGGTTCTTCGCGTAGTACCCCCGAAAACCATTAAACACTAATTTTGAATCAATTGACCGGGATTCCTGTTTCAGGGACCCAAGCATTACCAAGGGCAAGGCTGTTCCCATGTGCGCCAGGAGCGCGCTGTCACCAGATGAGAGACAGCTCTCAGCCGCAGATGTAGCCCACACCCCAGGCGGTCTTGACGTAGTGGGGACGGGCGGGGTTGTCTTCGATCTTTTCGCGGAGCTTGCACACAAAGACATCAAGGGCCCGGGCATTGCCACGTTCGGTCGTGCCCCAGACTTCCTTGCCCAACTGCTCCCGGGACATGACCTGGCTCGGGTGCCGGATGAGTGCGGCCAGAATGGCGAACTCCCTGGGCGACAGGTTGACGTCGATACCCGCCCTCACGGCTTTCAAGGACTGGACATCCAGAACCAGATCCTCGAACACCAGCGGTTCTGTGGACGCAGACTGTTGTGCAGAGCGCCTGAGCACGGCTCGGATCCTCGCCACCAGTTCCCCCGGATTGAAGGGCTTGACCACATAGTCGTCGGCGCCAAGGGAGAGTCCGGCGATCTTGTCCTCGGGCTCGGCTCGCGCCGTGAGCATCAGGATCGCCGTGTCTGCCCGCTTGGCGCGGATCTTCCGGCAGACCTCGAAGCCGTCAAGACCAGGCAGGCCGATGTCCAGGATCACCACATCCGGGCAGGAAGCCTGGTCGAAGAGGCAAAGGGCCTTCTCGCCGTTCTCGGCCTCGATGACCCTGAAGCCATCCTTCAGCAACGCCACATGGATGGACAGACGGGTGGCAGCCTCGTCTTCCACTATAAGCACCGACAGACCTGCTCTCTCCGAGGAGGTGCTTGATCCCATCCTGATGGCAACAGGAATGCGCCCAGAACCATCCTGCTCCGGGGATTCGGGAGCCTGAGGTGATTGCCCATTCGTGGAGGACTTTCGGCTTGATTCGGGAGTGCCCATCAG
>CAIQPH010000211.1 GCA_903873655.1 uncultured Holophagaceae bacterium
CAAAGACGCCCCCATACCCCTCGGCATGGCCCATTCATACCCTCCTGGCTACAAACGGCGCCCCGCAGCCTCAACCGCGCAGGACATCCAGACTAACATCCTGCCCCCCTCACGCAAGAGAAAATTTGCGGAAAGGGCCTCAAAGCTTCATCCAGCACCCTTTCTTCGGCCATCATGAGCCATCGGAGATGCCATGAAGACGCTTCGCAAAGCTGTCATCCCGGTCGCTGGCCTAGGCACCCGTTTCCTACCGGCCACCAAGGCCCAGCCAAAGGAGATGCTTCCCCTCGTCGACACGCCCGTCATCCAGTACGTGGTGGAAGAAGCCATCCGGTCCGGCATTGAAAGCCTGGTCCTGGTCACGGGCCGCGGCAAAGCAGCTATCGAAAACCATTTTGACGTGGCCTATGAACTGGAGGACACTCTCCGGCGCCGGGGCAAGCAGGAGGATCTGGACCTGGTGCGGGGCATTAGCCACCTCGCGCAGTTTGCCTACGTCAGGCAGGGCGAACCACTAGGGCTTGGTCACGCGGTCCTGTGTGCCCGCCATGCGGTCGGCGATGAGCCCTTCGCACTACTCCTGGGCGATGATGTCTTCGATGAGCATGATTCGGCCCTGGACGCCCTCATCGTTGCATACCACAAAACCGGAAAATCCGTGGTCGGCGTGCAGGAAGTGCCCTTGGACCACGTCTCCCGCTATGGCATCGTCAATGCCCCCTCCGGCCAGCAGAACGCATGGGATGTGACATCCATTGTCGAAAAACCAAGTCCGGCCGAAGCCCCGAGCCGATGGGCTGTGGTGGGTCGATACGTGCTGGAACCTCGTGTCTTCGAACACCTTGTCGCGCTTGAGCCTGGCGTCGGCGGGGAGTACCAGCTCACGGACGCCCTGGCCGCCCTCGCCCGCGAAGGCCGTCTGGTCGCCGCCCCCATTCCCGCGAAACGCTACGACACAGGCAACAAGCTGGACTACCTGAAGGCCAACGTGGAATTCGCCCTCAAGCGCGACGATCTGCGCGACGATTTCGCCACTTACCTGAAGGAACTTGCGCGCACCCTTTAGAGGTCGTAACCAAACCCCACGTTGCCGCGCGGGTTTTGTTACGACCTCTTACCGTTTCGGTCGCAGGGCATTGAGAACCACTGGGAGTGAGCCCAGGCCCATGGCCAGGCCGTGCCTGAGCCCAGCGCGATGAGGGTATCCATGGAGGCTTGCAGATGACGGGCCTGGCGCCCGGCCCGCAAGAAGAAGCCGAGGGCCGCACCGAACACAACAGTAAGCATTTCGTCGGTGGCGGGACCGGGTTGATGGGGTGGGTCGGCGCGGCGGTGCCCACCAGCGAAAGGCGATGTTGAACAAGCCCGGAGCGGCGAGGGCCGAGCAGACCGTTATGGGGAAATCGGGTCTGGCGTAACGCCCGAATGAGCCAGAGGTGCATGTCCGGCGGGCCTTTTCGCGGAACTGATGCGGGCACGATGGTCCAGGCACTCCACCAGGTCGCGGTGCAGCCAGACCTTCCCCGACCTGCCGTGATGCAGGGATTGGGGTGGGTGATGGTCTCCTGGGTGGCCTATACGCATGCGGCCTCCTGAGGTGGGGAGCGTGCCATGGCGGTCAGCGGCAGGCGCAGGATGATGCCCCCGCAGTGGGTACAGGTCCTCGGCTCATCGGTAACGACGGGCTGAGCTTCCCTCCGGGGCTTTGGGACTGGGAGCAGAGCCCTGGCCTTCTCCAGCAGTCCGCCCGATTGGGCCAAGGCATATAGGCCCGCGTGGCGGATCTTATGGAAGCCGTCGGGCAGGACATGCTGGACGAACCGCCGCAGGAACTCGACTGGGTGCAGGGTCGCGGTCTGCTGGCCTTTGGTGCGGAAGGTGACGTGGTCAGAGCCCACATCCAGGATCCGCGAATTGGCGATGCCCACACGGTGGGTGTAGCGGCCCAGGTAGCTGAGAACATGCTGGGAGCGACGGAACGGCGCCTTGGCATAGACCACCCAGGACTTGTGGGCGACGAGGCTGGCCATGAGGCGGTTGAAGGCCGCGTTGCTGTGTTCAGGGAAGGTCCCCTGCCGACGGAGCTTCCGCAGAGCGTCCAGCATCTTTCCACGCAGAAGTCGGTCCATCACCTTCACGGGGAACAGGAAGTCCTTGCGGACATGGACGAACCTCTGGCCATTGAGGGAGAGTCCGCCCGCCGTGATGAGCACATGGACATGGGGGTGGAAGTGCAATTCCCGTGTCCAGGTGTGGAGCACCATCGTCAGCCCCAGCGTGGCCCCGAGGTGGGACCGGCCCAGTTCCACCAGCAGGTCGCTAACGGAATGGAACAGCGCGGTGTAGACCTCCGTCGGATGCTGCATGGCCAGGGGCCGCAACCCCGACGGCGGCGTGAATACCCCATGGAAGTGCCGCACCGGTAGGATCCGCTCGGCCCGTGTGTTGATCCACTTCTGCTGGGCCAAGGCCTGGCACTTCGGACAATGGCGGTTCCGGCAGGAGTTGTAGACCGGGTGCTCCCGCCCGCAGCCGGTACAGACCTCCACATGGCCGCCGAGAGCAGCGGTGCGGCAGCGGCTGATGGCCGTGAGAACGCGCCTCTGGGGCCGGGAGAGGCGATGCTTCGCCTCCAGGGCCCTTCGGTGCAGCCTCACGATGTCCGCGATATCGAAGCGTGGGCGAGTGAAGCCCACGCCATCACACGGTCAGGTCCTCCAGGGGGCTTCTCACGGCGGCGATCTGGCTGGGCTAGACCTGGGTATAGATCGTCGTGGAGCGGATGCTCCCGTGCCCCAGCACAACCTGGATCCTTCGCAGGTCCGTTCCGTGGTCGAGCAGATTGGTGGCGAACGAATGCCGAAGCATGTGGGGTGTGACCACCTTCCCGATGCCCGCCACGGCCGAGGCGCAGAGCAAGGCCCGGCGGGCAGTCTCATGGTTCACGGGCTTGCCAGTCCGGGTCGTGAACAGCCAGGGCCGAGGCGGGCGCTCGTGCTTGTAGTAGGCCTTCAGCAGCCCGTAGAGCTTCGAAGGCATGGGCACCAGTCGTTCCCGGCCACCCTTGCCATGGCGCACATGGATGACCTGCTGCATCGAGTCGATGTCCGAGGTCTGGAGCAGGCTGGCCTCTCGGATACGCAGGCCCGTGGCATAGATCAGGGCGAAGAACACGCGGTACTTGGCCACCAGGAAGCCGTCCAGCACCCGCTGGACCTCGCCGGGGCTCAGCACCGTGGGCAGGGGCGAGTCCTTTCTCGGCATCGAGATGAAGGCCACCTTCTCCGGCTGCCCCAGCGTCCGCCCATAGAGGAACTTCAAGGCCGAGTAGTGGCACCGAAGTCGCTCCGGCCCGATGGGTTGGGCCCGGAGATGGTCCACCCAGCGCCGGACGGCCTCCTGGCCCACCTCCGCCAGGTCCGTCCCGAGGAATTCCTCGAATCGCCGGATCGATGCAAGGTATTGCTGGATGGTCCCTTTGGCTCGATCTGCCATTTGCAGATCGCCTTCCAGCCGGGACAAAGATAGACTGGCTGCCTTCATGCAGCACCTCCTTGGTCATCTGGCGGTGCACCTACACCGCGATGACCAAGGAGCCTGCTTTCACCCTTCCGCGCTAGCCGTCTTTATCGACCGGCCTGCCGATACGACCGTCCCCCGCCGCGCAGCGGCTTCGTTCAAC
>CAIQPH010000212.1 GCA_903873655.1 uncultured Holophagaceae bacterium
CAGGTGCTCTGGGTTTTCCGCTTCGACGGCCCCGGTGGCAAGACCTTCCGACCCTACCACTGGGACAAGGGCTGGGTCCGCGACGTCAATTAGGAATGTGCGCCAGCGACAATTAGAAATGTGCATTTAAGGGGCCGAGGCGAAGCCGATGGCCTTACCAAGTTTCTGAAAAACCATGGACCTGGTCCCGACGACAATTACACTTCCCCATCGCAGGAGGGGCGAGGCGCAGCCTTCGCCTTGCCTATTCTCAATCTCTGAATTTAAACGGGTTACGCTGACGACAATTACAAATGTGCAGCGACAACTACCGACGACAATTACAAATGTGCATGGCGCTGCTGCTGCGCCCTTGGCCTCGGCCCCTGTGGGAAACGCGCAGCGTTTTCCAGCCGCAGGCCGAGGGAGGCGGGTTTCCCGTGGACAGGGGGGAGGGACCCGTGGGAAACCGCGCTCTTCGCGGTTTTCCATGGGAGGGGCCCCGCTTTCCTGGGAAATCCGCGCCCGAGCAGGGACCGAGGCCGGGGGGGTCTGGGGGGGGGTCAGGTTGTGGATTCCGCCATCTGCGGCATCCGCGCCTTGGCTGCCTCCGCCCGGTAGCTGGTGCCGTTGAGCTCCAGGATCACGCAATGGTGGATGATCCGGTCGATGGCCGCCGCCGTGGTCATGGGGTCCTTGAATATCCGGTCCCACTGGGAGAACACCAGGTTCGAGGTGATCACCACGCTCTTGCGCTCATAGCGCTCGGCCAGCAGGGTAAACAGGACCTCCGTCTCGTCCCGGTCCTGCTGGATGTAGCCGATGTCATCGATGGCCAGGACATCGAAGGCGTCCAGGCGGCGCAGCTCCCGTTCCAGGCCCAGCCCCTTTCGGGCAGCCAGCAGGCGCTGGACCAGGGCGAACGCCGGGGTGAAGTGGAAGGTGTAGCCGCGCTGGATCAGCTCCGTGCCCAGGGCGCACACCAGATGGGTCTTGCCCCGTCCCGGCAGTCCGAACGCCAGCAGGTTCTCGCCCCGGTCCACGAACCCGCCCTCGATCAGGGTCGGGAGTTGGCGGCGAACCTTCACCGGCAGGAGGTCCTGCTTCAGGGTGGTCAGGGTCTTGCCCGGTGGGATGTGCGCGGCCTTGAATACCCGCTCCAGGCGCTTCTGGCGACGCTGCTCCAGCTCGACCTCCACCACATGGTGCAGGAACCGTTCAAAGCCCCAGCCCTCCTTCTCGGCCCTGCCCGCGGCCTCCGGGTAAACGGCGTTTACCCCCGGCAGCTTCAGTTCCCGGAGCATCTCGGCCAGCTTGCGGCGCGGCTCCTTGCTCATACAGCCTCCGCCAGGGACTCGGTCAGCAGGCCGTCGAATTCCGACAGGTCCACCTGGAGCGGTTCGAGGGCCGGGACCTCAGCGGGCTTCTCCAGGCCCAGCAGGGCCTTCACCCGGTCCGGTGTCGGCACCGCACCCTCGGCGATCAGCAGGACCAGGGCGGTTTCCACATCGCACTCCAGGGTGTTCGCCGCCAGATGGAGGAGCCGGAGGTAATCCACCTCACCCTTGCGCTGGCCCAGGGTCTTTTCCAGGATGGCGAGGGCCTCGTACCACACCGGACTCGGAAACAGCGCCTGTCGGTGCCGATAGCGGGCGAAGGCTCCGGACTTCCGCAGCAGGGCGTCGATGATGTGCCGGTAGTCGATCCGGCAGTTGCCCTTGCCCAGGAGCCTGGGCAGGTCCAGGATCCTCCGCCCGGCATGCCAGACTTCCAGGCGCATCTCGTAGATCCGCACCCGCACCTGCTGACCGATGAGTCGCGGCGGGACCGAGTAGAGATTCCGTTTCACCACCAGGACGCTCTCCTCGGTCACCTTGGTCCGAAGTTCGTCGAATTCCGCGAACGCCTCCACCCGCAGGGGGGCCATGGCGGCCAGTTCCTCCTCGACCCGCTTCCGGCGGCCATTGACCACCCTGCAGATGTCCTGGACCCAGCCCTCCCAGGCTTCCACCGTGGGGAAGTCCCGGCTGCCACGCACCAGCAGGTGCTGGATGAGGCGCCGCTTCAGGGCGTTGTTCGACGCCTCCACATCGCCGTTCTGGTTGGATTGGCCGATGCCGATGGTGCGGGCCTCCATGCCGTAGTGCCGCACCACTGCGAGATATTCCGTGTTGAACTCCCGGGTTTTCCGCCCGTAACAGTCGCCCGTGAGTTCCTTCTCGGACAGACCATCCTCGGCGTCGTTGCCGGCGATGCGGTGGGTCGCTGCGGTGGAGTTGTCGGTCTGGTGGAAGCGCGGAACCCGGCCCAACTGGACCAGGGCCGAGGCGATCCCATTGCGCAGGGCCAGCATGGACTCCGACTGGCTCACGGTGACGTAGTTCCAGTTGGACCAGGGCAGGACCATGTGGCAGAGCATGTGTGGGAACGCCTCGCCCTGGATGGTCACCTGCAGCTCCGTGGCCCAGGTGAAGTCCGTCTGCATGGCCTCGCCTGGGACGTGCTCCTGGGGGAAGAACACCTCCTTGTCCGGGCCATTCTGGGCCTGCCAGACCTGGACCCGCCGCTGGAAGGTGCGGACCTGGCCCTCCTGGTAGACCCCGGGGCGCAGCCGCATCAGGTCCCAGAACAGATGCTTGGCCTCGAGTTCTGGGGCGTCGGCCAGCCGTTCCGCGATGGCGGCCCAGTCCTCAGCGAAGGGGTCGGCCCGGGTCCGCCAGTCCCGGGGCTGCCTCAAGTCCGATGGAAGGCGATCAGTGTTCAGATACTTCCGAGCCGTATTCCGGTGCATGTTGGCCTTCATGGCCGCGACTTCCGCCACGCCGTGCTTCGTCATTGCCTCGCGCAATATCCTCACCTGCTTATCTGTGACCCGGCCCATGGCACCGCCTTCCAACGTCCATTGGACCGTAGGCTCGGCGTGACCATGAAATTACCGGTTCGGCGCTACTCCAGACGCCCTGGTGTAGTTGTCACCGATGCACAGGTGTAATTGTCGTCGCGGACACTAATCCCAAACCTGGACCCATTGAGCGTTCTACGCTCAACCCAAAGCTTCCCTACGTGGATCCCAATGCTCCCAATGTCCCCGGCGCTCAGGCGGTCTTCGCCCCAGCCGAGTTGTGTTCCCTGAAATTCCATGGCATCCAGGCAGAGGGATCGTCCGCCACCGCCTCGGCGTTGCGCAGCAGGGCCACCAGGTAGTCGAACGGATTGACCTGATTCAGGTGCGCCGTGTGGGTCAGGCTCATGAACAGGTCTCCGACTTCGGCCCCATGGCCGGTGCGGTAGAACAGGGCGTTCTTGCGGTGCAGGATCACTTTTTTCAGCGCCCGTTCGGCGATGTTGTTGTCCAGCCCAGCGCCCGGCACCCGCAGGAACAGCGTCAGCGGCTGCCAATACTTGAGCATGTAGGTGATGGCCTTGCCCAGGCCGGAGGCGGGTTCGACCCGCTTGCCGTCCAGCTGGTCGCGCAGCCAGGCCTCCAGATCCTTCATGATCGGCCCGCTGTTCTCCTTGTGGAAACGCAGGCGCTCCTGCTGGTTCAGGTCCTGCTGGCGGGCCAGCTCGTCGTGGTGATAGACCTGCTTCAGGGCCACCAGGACATGACGCACCTCCTCCGGGAAGCCGGGCTGGACGTCGACGAAATTGCGCCGGGCATGGGCCAGGCAGTGGGCCAGCAGGGTGCCCTTGATGCCCTTCTGGTTGTGCGGGAGGGCATCGCACATGTGGATGGGCGGCGGCAGGTCCTCCGCCCGATGCCTGAGCACGTCGGCCAGGTTTTCGCCCGCGTGCTGGTGACCGGAGAAAAACAGCGCGATGTCATGGCCGTGCGTCCGGGCGATGATGCCGGACGTATAGACGCCGGTCCGGCCCCGGTCGCCCTCCTCCGCGTCCAGCGGCAGCATCGGCGGCAAATCCAGAATCCGCATGGTGGTGTCGTCGTTATGCAGCAACTCGCCCTGGGCGGCCAGCCGGATCAACTCAGCCACGGCCGGTTCCAGCGTCTCGGCGGCATCCTCCACCAGTTCCCACTGGGTGGTGGCCGGCAGGGGAATCCCGAGGGCCTTCTGGAGCTTTTCGAGCCGGTTGAAAGGCAGGCCGGTGTCGTATTTCAGCAGACCGACCATCGCCACGGCGCTCTCGTCGTATTTCTCCGTGCCGATGCCGGCCGGCTCCGCGGCGGTGAACACCTCGCCGCACAGGTTGCAGCGCATCCGCTCCAGTTCATAGACGGTGGCCTCGATGGGCGCCATGCCCTTCACCCGGATCAACACCTTGGGGATGGGCAGCGGGTAGACCTTCCCCTTCGGACACTTCGGGCAGGGATCGCCCGACTTCATGTTTTCGATGGGCACCTTGACCCGGGTCGCCCCGGGGAAATCCTTCCGGCCGTTGCGGCCGTGGCTGTCGCCCTTGCGGCGCGGTCCCTTTTCCGGGGCCGAGCCAGCCTCGCCTTCGGCTGCCGGTGCCGCTGCATCCCCCTTGGCGGCAGGCTCCGGGCACACCTGGTCGGTCCGTTCCGTGGTCGCGCCGAACAGCCATCGACGCAGCCTGCCGATGGTGGCGTCCTTGCGCTCCAGTTCGAGGGTCAGGAACACCAGGGTCTCCAGGGCCGCCTGCAGCAGCTGGAATTCCTCCTCCGTCAGGGGCCGGCAGCGGGTGACGTCCAGGACCTGGGTCAATGCGCCAGGGTCCACCTCCCGGCGCCGGGGCTCCGGTCGGGCTGCAGGTTTCTGGCGGTGCTTCGAGCGTGCCATGCGGGTTGAGTGCCGGAACCAGCCTCGGCGCTACAACAACGACTTATCACGTGGTGCCTTGGATAAACCAACCTTCGTGGGTTCTCGGAGTTGCCGTCCTAAAATATTTTTCAGGGCTTCATGGTGAGCGGCTTCCAGGCCGGCGGAGCCTGTGTGGCCGTGGGATCGCCGGCACAGAGCAGCACCTGGAGTTCATGCGCCAGCAGCGCCGCTGCCGGTTCTCCACGGGCGGCGGGCCACCAGCGCAGCCTCCCTGCCGAGAGCCTCTTATGACAAAGCCAGTACCCCTGGCCGTCAAACGTAATGAGCTTCAGGGCGGTTCGCGCTCGGTTTCGAAATACGAACACAGCCCCCTGGAACGGGTCCTCCCGCAGCCGCTCCCGGCACACCCGCGCCAGTCCGTCGATGCCGCAACGGAAATCGACCGGCTCCACGGCCACCAGTATCCGAACCTGCGCAGCGACCTGGATCATCCTCGGCTGCCCAGGAATGCGGCGACGATGGAGGCGGCCTCCCGGCCATGCCCGGCCTCTAGGTGGATGCACATCCTGGAACCATCCGCCGCGGTGATCTCGATGGTGGGGACGGGCGCAGGCGCTGCGGCCCGGGTGGCCGGCAACTCTACGAAGGTCGGCTTCACCAGGCCGGCTGGCTCCATGGTCCTGGCCATCCGGGTTCGCAGGGACTTGTAGTCCAGGCCGACGGCCCGGGCGATGGGACTGGCGCCATGCGCCCGTGCGAGGCGCACGGCCTGGGCCCAAAGCTCCTCGGGCATCGGTTCAGGGATCGATCGAACCGCCC
>CAIQPH010000213.1 GCA_903873655.1 uncultured Holophagaceae bacterium
AGGTGGGCCATCGCCTCGGCGATGCGGCCGACATGGCCCTCATCGAATTCGTGGACTACACCCTCCCCGAACCGAAGGCCGAAGAAGCCGAATAGACCACCAACATTCAGCACAGAAAAGGGCACCCGGTTGGGTGCCCTTTTCTGTGTCTTGAAGCAAACGACCTGATGGTATGGTTAGCCTGACCGGGGCAGCGTTCGGGGGTAGACGACCCAGGCTGCGGATTCTGGGGGTGGGGTGGTGCTGATCGACGATGCGGTCCGGTTTCTCTCCCAGATCCCCCCTTTCCAGTTTCTGGAGGGTCCGGTACTGCGGGACGTCTCGAAGAGCCTGACCATGGAGTTCTATCCCAAGGGGACTGTGATCCTGCAGCAGGACGGCCCGGTCAGTGAGTTCCTCAGAATCATTCAGAAGGGTGTGGTCAAGATCTCCCTCCGTCCCAAGGGGACCGGCGAGGAGGTGGTCAGCGATTTCCGCGAACGGGGGGAAACCTTCGGGCTGGTGTCGCTGATGGGGGGGCATCAGAAGACCACCATTGTCGCCATGCAGGACACCATCTGCTACCTGCTGCCCAAAGACCGGTTGCATGAATTGATGGGCAGCCACCCGGCCATCACCGAGTACCTCCTCCAGTTCCACCTCACGAAGTACGTGGAAATGACCTCCCGCGAGATCCAGGGGAAGAGCCTGTTTCTGGGTAGCAGCGACCGCCTTCTGTTCACGGCCCAGGTGGGGGAGATCTGCCGTCCGGCCGCGACGATCGTGCCACTGGACGCGACCGTCCGCCAGACCGCAGGGCGGATGGCGGAGGACCGGCAGAGCGCCGCGCTGGTGGTGGGATCCACCGGCGAACCGGTGGGGATCGTCACAGATTCGGATCTGCGGGTCAAAGTGGTAGCCAAGGGCCATTCCATTGATGCCCCGGTGAGCCAGATCATGAGCCGACCGGTCATCGCCGTAGACGAGAAGGAACCTTGTTTCGAGGTAGTCCTCAGGATGCTCCACGGGAACATCCATCACGTGGCCGTCACGCGGGACGGCGCGTTGTGCGGGGTGGTCACCAACCACGATTTCATGGTGCTCCAGGGCCGCAGCCCGCTGGCTTTTTCCGAGGACATCGAGAAGCAGACCAACCTGGAGGGTCTGGCGCCCGTCTCCAGGAACTCCCTGTCCATCATCGGAGCCCTCCTGCGGGAAGGGGCCCGGGCGGTGAACATCATCCGCATCATTTCGGAGCTCAACGACCGGGTGGTCCGCAAAGTGCTGGAATTTGCAGAACGGGACCTGGGCCCCCCGCCCCTGCCGTATTGCTGGCTCGCCCTGGGCAGCGAGGGGCGGAAGGAGCAGACCTTCCGCACCGACCAGGACAACGCCTTGGTGTATGCCGACCCCACGGAAGAACAGCGGGAGGAGGTGGCGGCCTATTTCCACCGTTTCGCCGAGTTCATGCGGAACGGACTGGTCAGCTGCGGATTCGAACCCTGCCCGGCAGACTGCATGGCTAGCAATCCGGCCTGGTGCCAGCCCCTTTCGGTATGGAGGGGCTACTTCTCGGACTGGATTTCCGCGCCGACGCCAAAGGCCATTCTCAATTCACAGATATTTTTCGATTTCAGGCCCCTGCATGGCGATGAGTCGCTGGCCTGGGAACTGCGTGAACACCTGGGTCGGCTGATCCCGGATTACCCACTCTTCCTCGGGTTCTTGGCCAACATGCTGGTGAAGAACAGGCCACCCATCGGCTTCTTCGGATCCGTCGCCGTGGAACGCAGCGGTGAGCACAAGCACGGCCTTAACCTCAAGGTCAAGGGCGTGACGCCCTTCGTGGATATCGCCCGCCTGTTTGCCCTGGAGCAGGGCGTGCGGCTCTCTTCGACGATGGAGCGCCTGGAAGCCCTGCGAGGTGGATCGACGCTCATCTCCGACCTGGTGGATGAATTGGAGTATGCCTTCGAGTTCATTGCCCTGCTTCGGATCCACCATCAATACCGGTTGATGGAGGAGGGGAAACCCATCGATAACTTCATCCACCTGGACTCGCTGAGCAACCTGGAGCGGCAGTCGCTCAAGAACGCCTTCCGTCTGGCGCTCAAGGTCCAGGACCAGGTCATGGAGCGCTACAAGTCCTTCATCATCTGACTGCGGGGAGGCATGGGATTGTCCGGCTGGTGGCGAGGAATCTGGGGCAGACAGGGAGTTCCCTGCACAGGCCTTGTCTCCGAAGCCCGGTTCGTGGTGCTGGATACGGAACTCACCGGTCTCGACCAGCGCAAGGACGACATCGTCTCGATCGGGGCCGTGCGGATGCAAGGGCGGGGAATCGAGATCGGCAGTGCCTTCCATGAGCTGGTGAATCCGAGTGCCGTCCTCGATGGCCGGAGCGTGGTCATCCACGGAATCACACCGTCGCAGCTTGAGACCAAGCCCCCGATTGAGGAGGTCCTGGCCACTTTCATGAAATATGTAGCCGGTGCTGTCCTCGTCGGGCACTGCCTGGCTATCGACCTCGCCTTCCTGAACAGGGAAGCCAGGAGGTTGACGGGAAGCCCTTTCCGGAATCCTGCCGTAGATACCCTGTCCCTCTACGGATGGTTGCGGCATCGGATTCCAGACCACCCGGCCATGACGGTTGCCCTCCCCGGACTAAGCCTCTTCGAACTCGCCCACTTGTTCGACATCCCCGTGGCAGAAGGACACACGGCCATCGGGGATGCCTACATCACGGCCCAGTTGTTCCAGCGGCTCCTGCCTCTGCTGCTCGAATCCGGCATCCTTGATCTGAAGAGCCTCCTGAGGGTCGGAGATCCGAATCGCCAGGCGGAGAACCTCATCGGGCCCGGGGGACAGGCGCATTTCTAGGGTCCCGACTCCTCCCTGGAAGTAGAAAAAGGGCCGGGATCATACACCCGGCCCTCTGGTCCATGCGGTTGGTTCAGTGGCTGGCGCTGCCTTCGGCACCGATGCCGACGTAGGTTCGTACTTTCTCCGCCTCGAATTTCTCCTCGGCCTCCTCCTCCCGCTTGAACAGCGAGACCAGGATGCCGACCAGGAAGGCGGCGCCAATGGAGAAGATGCCGGGGTTCTTCATGGGGAAGGGGGCTGCACTCACTTCGCCGTCCGCCTTGGCCTTGGCGGCCTTGGCATCGGATAGGGCCACGGCAAAGTTGCCACCCTGGAGCAGGGTGAGGTCGGCCTGGGTGACCTGGAGGTCCTTGGCCTTGCTGTCCCTGATCTTGGGATTGAGACCGGGGGCGGCCAGTTCGGCCGTGAGTGCGGCGACTTTAGGCTGCAGGTCGGCCAGTGCTTTGGCGCTGTCCTTTGCATACCCATCGAACCTGGCGAGGGTGGCAACCGCAGCGGCACGGCTCTTGACATGGCCAGCCTGGAAGACATCCTCAAAGACAGTCGGGGAGAGGGCAATCAGGACGACCGCCACAGTCAGCCCCGTGTACATGCTCCAGACGGCCCCGGCCGTGGTGAAGCGTTTCCACATGATGGACATGGCGAGCGCGGGAAAGTTCGCGCTGGAGGCCACGGCAAAGGCCAGGCCCACCATGAAGGCGACATTCTGCTTCTGGAAGAGGAGGCCCAGGAGGATCGCGATGACGCCGATCCCAACCGTCGCGGCCTTGGCGACCTTCATCTCCTCCAGATCATTCTTGGCCTTGCCGTGGCGGAACACCCCCACGTAGAGGTCGTGGGAAACTGCGGAAGCCCCGGCCAGGGTCAGGCCAGCCACGACCGCCAGGATCGTGGCGAAGGCCACAGCGGCGAGGAAGCCCAGGAAGGGGCCACCCCCGAGGTGTTCGGCGAGGGCCAGGGCTGACATGTTGCCGCCCGCGTCAATGGAGGTGATGAAGGTTTTGCCGACGAGGATCGCCGCGCCGAAGCCGATGGTGACCGTGAGGATGTAGAAGTAGCCAATGAAGCCTGTGGCGTAGAAGACGGACTTGCGGGCCTCCCGGGCGTCCGGAACTGTGTAGAACCGCATCAACACGTGGGGCAGCCCGGCGGTGCCGAACATCAAGGCGAGTCCCAGGGAAAAGGCGTCCAGGGGCTTGGTGATGAGTCCGCCCGGTTCGAGGAACTTCGGCGAGTACAGCCTGACTGCTTCCGAGAAGAGCTTGGGATAACTGAACCCCACCTGTTTCAGGGTGAGGAAGACGAGTACGGTGGCGCCGCCAAGGAGCAGGACGGCCTTGATGATTTGCACCCAGGTGGTGGCCAGCATGCCGCCGAAGAGAACGTAGCAGATGATGAGGACGCCAACGATCAGAATGGCCGACTCGTAGGGCAGATTGAACATCAGCTTGATCAGGGTGCCCGCGCCGACCATCTGGGCGGTCATGTAGAAAAGCACCGTGACGAGGGACCCGACGGCCGCGGCGGTCTTGACCGGCTTGTGCTTGAGCCGGAAGGCGACCACATCAGACAGCGTGTATTTCCCGAGGTTGCGCAGGGGTTCGGAAATGAGGAACATCACGATGGGCCAGCCGACCAGCCAGCCCACGGAGTAGATCAGGCCGTCGTAGCCCTTGAGAGAGACGAGGCCGGCGATCCCCAGGAAGGAGGCGGCGCTCATGTAGTCGCCGGCCAAGGCGAGTCCATTCTGAAAGCCGGTGATGCCGCCTCCAGCGGCGTAAAACTGAGCGGCGTTCTTGGTGCGCTTGGCGGCCCAGTAGGTGATGCCCAGAGTGACTCCCACAAACGCCAGGAAAAAGAGGATGGCTATGGGACTCAGAGTGCCGATGATCGATTGCGGTTGTGCCTGCATGGTGCTCATCTCCCCATCCGCTCTCTGACGCTCTTGACCATGGCGTCATATTTATTGTTGGCCCAGAAGACGTAGATGCCGGTGAGGAGCCAGGACAGGAAGATCACGCCCACCGCGATGGGGATCCCGATCGTGATGGAGGAGCCCGCACTGACCCTCTCGGCAAGGAAGGGCTTGTTGTAGGCGATCAGGGCGATGAAGCCGAAGTAGAGCACCAACTCCACGATGGTCAAGACGACCGTGACCGCATTCTTCTGCCGCACGAGTTTCAGGAATTCTGGGTCATCAAGAATCTGATGCGCCGTTTTCGATGACATGGTGTCTCTCCATGAAAAAGTGGATGTGGGGCTTTGTGCAGCGAGCGGACCCGTGCAGTAAGTCGGTGGTCTGTTTGGTGCAAGCGATCGGTATGGGGCGCCCAAGGGTAGAAGAACGCATTGAAGGCCCATGGGTAGAGAATAAACAAGTATGGAGCAGCTCCCTCACGAAAGAAAGCCTGTTCGTGCTCTTCCGTTGCCGCGCTCAACGAGGAGATCCGCGGAGCCGATGGCCTGAAATCCGGCGGTCAGGTACAGCCCGAGCTGAGACTTGATTAGGCTGTTTCAGCCCACGGACCAGGGCTCACCGGATTCCTCTTCTGGCTCCGGCGTGAAATCTGCCATCCGGAGGCGGCGGGAACGGACCACGGTCACGGTGCAGGGAGCGTGGGTGGCCACCGCGCTCGATACGCCGCCCAGGAGGGACCAGCGTGGGTGGCTGGCCCGGGCACCAATCACCACATGGTCCACGTGATTGGCATTCAGGTACTGGAGGATGGCCGAGGCGGGATCCGGCGATTCCAGGACATGGAAGCTGATGCGGCTTTCTTCGAGGTCGAGGGACTCGGCCCAACTCTTCAGCTCCACCAGCCGCTGGAGGTGCAGGTTCCTTCCCTGGGCATCGTTGGTTTGATCCAGGGTGATGCGGCCCAGTTTGAGCACGTTCAGGCAGGCTACCCGCGCCCCTGGCAGGGTGATGAGCATCCGCGAAACCATGGTCCGCAAGGACTCCACGATGGGTGCTGCCTCCGGTGAGAGATCCAGGGCCACTGCGAGGATGGGGGCGTCGCCATCGTGCCTGGCGGGAGTCTTGGCCGTGGGCACGGGGAGATCGGGTTCGGCGAAGCGGCGCCGGAGGACCTTGGTGAAACCATCCTGCTTCAGTTTCTCCGCCCGGGCGGTCAACTTGACCTGGTCGGGATGCCGCAGGGCCAGGGCCAGGTGCCCGGCGGTGGGGAAGCGCCAGGCCGGGTGGACTTCGAGGCAGCGGAGGATGATCTCCTGCAGCCAGGGCGGACAGTCGGGGCGCAGCTTGCGCGGGGGCACCGGGTCGCGCCAGATGCGACGCTTGAGTCCCTTCATGCGCAGGGGGTCCCCGAACGGGCGCCTTCCGGTTACGAAGAAATACATCAGCACCCCGAGGGCGAACTGGTCGCTGCGGGGATCCCTGCGATGGCCGAGGATCTGCTCTGGGGCCATGTAAGGTGCGGTGCCGTAAGGAAGGCGGAACTCCTCGCCCATCAGGTCCGGCAGCTCGTCGTGATGGGAAAGCCCGAAGTCGATGAGCACGATGTCGCCGGTGGGTCGGGTCAGCAGATTCGAAGGCTTCACGTCGAGATGGACGACGTGCTGGCGATGGAGGTCATCCAGAGCCAGGGCGATGCGCCCCCCGATCTTGGTGACCTCGGCAATGGAAAGGGGTAGGCGCTCAAGGTTTGGCAGCAGGGAGGGGCCGGGAATGCGCTCCATGACCAGATAGGGCTGCCCTTCGAAGTCGCCCTGGCCGAAGTACCGGGGCACGTGGGGCCCGGACAGCCGCGGCAGGATCATCTGCTCCATTTCGAAGCTGACGATGGCGGCCGGATCGGTCCCTTCCGCCAGCACGGGCACTTTCACCAGGAGCGGGCCTTCGTGGTTCGGATGGGTGGCGGCCCAGATTGACGCCATGGCGCCCCGGTGGACTCTCTCGCCGATGAGATAGCCCTCGAGGGTGATGCCGGTCCCGATGAGGGGTCGCTTCATGGGTCACCGTCCCTTCAGCAGCCGGGCCGCAAGGGCGGGAGGGAGTCCGGCCTGGAGGATGGCCGACGCGGCGGCCTCCACGTCGTAGGGTACGCGAAGGTGGACGATCTCCGACCGGTCGGTGTCCAGGAGCGTGTAGGAGGCGGCGGGATCCCCGTCGCGGGACTGACCAACGGCGCCCACCACATTCAGCCACCGGCGGCGAAGGGGGATGGGGATGGGTACCGCAGGGACTGGCTTGAAAGAGATCAACTGCCCAGTGGCGGTGATGCCGTACAGGGCCGGGATATGGGTATGACCACAGAAGACCTTCTTGGCCTGGGTGGCCTCCAGCGCGCGTTTCGCGGAGACTTCATCATTCACGTAGCTCCAGGCTGGCGTGGTCTGGGGGCTGGAGTGGACGTAAAGGCGGGGGCCATCCTCGACCTGCATGGGCAGGCTGGCAAGGAACTCGCGAGCCTCCGGGCCGAGTTGTCCCCGCGTCCAGGCGATGGCGGTCTCCGCATCGGGGATCATGGTCTCGCGGGTCTCGGCAAGGGCCTGGTCGTGGTTGCCAAGCACTGCGATGGCCCCACGTTCCGTCTCGAGCATGACCCGCTCCACCACTTCGCTGGGTTCCGGTCCATAGCCGATGAAGTCACCCAGGAAGACAAGACGGTCTGCGCGGAGCGCTCTTGCATGGTCAAGGCAGGCCTCGAACGCGCGCCAGTTGGCATGGATGTCGGCCATGAGAGCGATACGCATGAGGGGTCCCGAGAGAGGGGTTTCTCCCCATGATAAGAGTTCAAGGTTTGGGTAATCTCCGCGATCTCCAGGACAAGACCCGGAATTCAGCGAAGCTCGTTCGTGGGAGGTCCATTGTGGTCTCTTAAATATACAATTGACCTTGGGTAGTAGCTAGACAATCAAGCTGCAACTGTATCCATGTCACGTTAAAGATGATTCAAAGGTCATGTAAATTCAAAAGTTTAGGAAGCGTGCTCACCGTCACAGAATGGAAAAAAAACGGTGGATCGCCCTTGACCAAGCTAGATCGATAGCGTTAGCTGAAAGACAGCCTACCCATTCAATCGCGCTACGCCCGACAGCATTCCTGTCGCCATTCTCATAACCCATCCACCCTGCGACATCCCAACCGGAGGAATCCAGCCAGGTGTCGCGCCACCCATCCGGTCCTGGCCGAACCGGTATCCAGAAAAGGAATTCCTCCCATCCCCACTCTGGAGCCCGGCCGGCTCGATCTTGAAAGCTTCAACAAGCGTTTCCCGGTTCCCCCGCGGAACATCCAAGGAGGCAACACCCTATGGCCATAGCCACTGCTCAAATGGAAGCCAAGCAGCCGCTCACCAAAGAAGAACGGATGGTGATCATCGGATCATCGGTCGGCACCGTCTTCGAGTGGTAC
>CAIQPH010000214.1 GCA_903873655.1 uncultured Holophagaceae bacterium
AGGCAAACCTGGTGGTCATCGTGCCGGGCTACGGCATGGCCGTGGCCCAGGCCCAGCACAAGGTCCGTGAGGTCTACGATCTGCTGAAGAAGCGGGGCGTCACGGTGAAGTTTGCCATCCACCCCGTGGCGGGCCGCATGCCCGGCCACATGAACGTGCTGCTGGCGGAAGCCGAGATCCCCTACACCGACCTGGTGGAGATGGACGAGATCAACGGCGACATGCCCCAGGCGGATGTGGCGCTTGTCATCGGCGCCAATGACGTGGTGAACCCAGCGGCCCGCACGGACAAGACCAGCCCCATCTACGGCATGCCCATCATCGACGCCGACAAGGCGAAGACCGTCTACGCCATCAAGCGCTCCAAGGCGCCTGGCTTCGCCGGCATCGACAACGAACTCTACTTCCTAGACAAGACATTCATGCTCTTCGGTGACGCCAAGGTAGTGATGGGTGAATTGGCACGGAAGCTGGCGGGGGAAGGCGGGCACTGAGCTTTCCGGGGCGGGCCGATGCACCTCCCCTCAGTGATCATGCTAACTTGCAGCCATCTTGAATCGGAGTGGCCATGTTCAAGGCGGTCCTGCTCGAAAAACCTGAAGCCGGATTCAGTGCTTCGCTGCAAACAGTGGATGAGGCCGGCCTGCCCCCGGGTGATGTGCTGGTGCGGGTCGAGCACTCGACGCTGAACTACAAGGACGGTCTTGCGATCACGAACAAGAGCCCGGTGGTCCGCGCCTGGCCGATGATCGCAGGCATCGATGGCGCGGGCACGGTGCTGGAGAGCAGTCATCCCGACTGGAAGCCCGGCGACCGGTTCATCCATAACGGCTGGGGCGTCGGTGAGACGCGCTGGGGCTGCCTGGCTGAGCGGGCACGGCTGCTGGGCGACTGGCTGGTGCCTTTGCCCGCGGCGTTCACTTCCCTCCAGGCCATGGCGATCGGCACCGCCGGCTACACGGCCATGCTCTGCGTGCTGGCGCTGGAGCGCCACGGACTCAAGCCTGGCGACGGCGAGGTGCTGGTGACGGGCGCGACCGGCGGCGTCGGCAGCGTCGCCGTCGCCCTGCTCGGCAGGCTGGGTTACCGCGTGACCGCCGCAACCGGCAAGCTGGACGAGACTGAATACCTGCATTCCCTGGGCGCCACCTGCGTGATCGACCGCGCGGAACTGAGCGCCGCAGGCAAGCCGCTGCAGAAGGAGCGCTGGGCCGGGGTTGTGGATGCGGTCGGCAGCCAGTCCCTGGCCAATGCCCTGGCGCAGACGCGCTACGGGGGCGTGGTCGCCGCCTGTGGACTGGCCCAGGGCTTCGACCTGCCGGGGACCGTGATGCCATTCATCCTGCGCGGGGTGACCCTGGCCGGAATCGACAGCGTGATGGCGCCGCTGGCGGCCCGACGCCAGGCCTGGGCGCGGCTGGCCATGGACCTCGACCCCGCCAAGCTCGCATCCATCACCGAAGTGGTGCCTCTATCCGACGCGATCACGAAGGCCCAGGCCTTGATGGAAGGCCAGGTTCGGGGCCGCATCGCCGTGCAGATTTGAGTTGGATCCTGACTGCGTACGAGTGTCACCACTCGCCGACAAACCGGGCAAATTCGGAAACTGCGGCGCGCTCGGTCAGCAGGGTGTTCTCCACAGCCACCGGGTCCGCATAGCCCAGTGCCATGCCGCAGACGAGCATCTGCTCAGGTCTGAACGCCAGCTCCTCGGCGATGACGCGGTGGAATTCCGTGAAGGCGGCCTGGGGGCACGTGTGCAGGCCCCGGGCGCGGGCGGCCACCATGATGTTCTGCAGGAACATGCCATAGTCCAGCCAGCTGCCCTGCTGCAGTACGCGGTCGATGCTGAAGATCAGACCCACGGGGGCATCGAAGAAGCGGTAGTTGCGGCCATGCTGGTGGTGCATGGCGTCCTTGTCAGTCTTGTCGATGCCAAGCAGTCCGTACAGATCCCAGCCGACCTTGCGGCGGCGCTCGAGGTAGGGCGAGGTCCACGCCTTGGGGTAGTAGTCGTATTCTCGAGTATGCAGGGCCAACTCGACTGGGTCTTCGTAGATGGCGCTGATGCGTTCCGACAGGCGCTGCTTGGCGGTCCCGGTCAAGGCATAGACCTGCCAGGGCTGGGTATTCGTGCCAGAGGGCGCCCGGGCCGCCACCCGCAGGATCGCCTCCACCGTTTCCCGCGGCACCGGGGTCGGCAGGAAAGCCCGCATGGAATGACGGCTGGTGATGGCCGCATCGACCGCGGCGGTGTGCGCCTCGCTGGGCTGCTCGAACAAAGTCACGGGATCCTTCCTTTCATGGTTGTCTGCGGAGCAGGTTGAGTGGACCAGATCATGCACGCAGAAACTATATTTGCTCAGCAGAGCCCGTGCCGGACCTTGAAGCCGGCCCATGCCTGCTTGGCCTTCAGGAACGCTTCCACATCAGGACAGAGCAGGAAGGGATTGGTCTGCCGCTCCCAGGCGATGGTGGAACTCGGGCGAGCGCCGTAGTCATGGCCCGGCCAGATCGTGGTGTAGTCCGGCCATTCCCGGAGCAGGCGCTGGAGGCTGTTCCATTCGCTGCGGCCATCGGCCTCGGTCTGGGTGCCGCCCACCTTGCCCACGAAGAGTAAATCGCCGGTGAAGGCGGCGTCCTGGCCCTCCACCAGAAAGGCCAGATGGTCGTGGTAGTGGCCGGGGACATGCCAGATGCGAATGGTGAAGGCCCCAAAAGATACGCGATCCCCTTCCTTGAGGGTGACATCCACAGGCCCCGGATGGCCCGGCCCACCGGCAATCACGGCACCCGTCAGGGTCTTCGCAACCTGGTTGCCGTTGGTGTGGTCCTCGTGGCCGTGAGTGTTGAGGATGTGCGTGATCTTGAGGCCCTGGACCCGGGCCCGCTCCACCACCGCCTCGGGCGCGTAGGAAGGATCGATCACCACACCCAGGCCGGCCTCTCGATCACCCAGGAGGTAGCCGAAATTGCGGTCACCGCCAACCCTGATCTGCTCGAAAATGAAGCGCATCGGACCCTCCTACGGCTTCCAGGATGGCAGCGCAGGGCCGTGTCCGGTTCCTTCAGCCCTTGCGCGCCGCCGGACAGCCCCCAGAGCTGCACTTGCCGCAGGTGCCGCCTCCCGAAGCGCTCAGGTCGAGGAATGCGCCGCGGATGAAATAGAGGGCCGCAAGACCAGCAACGGAAATAGCAAGGATGGATTGGATGGTCATGGTTACCTCACGCAAAGCCCATGGCGCGGCCCACGGTCACAGTGGCCCAGGCCAGCCCCCAGCCCAGCATCAAGCCGTAGCCCACCGTGAACGCGGCCCAGCGCCAGCTGCCCGCTTCGCGGCGGATCATGGCGATGGTGCCCAGGCAGGGTGTATAGATGAGGGTGAAGACCATGAACGCCAGGGCCGTAAGGGGCGTCAGGCCCGACCCATCCCGGAGCGCCACCTGAAGCGGACTGAGGCGCTCGCCCACCTTAGGCTCCTCGCTGGCCTGATGGATGACAGCCATGGTGGAGACCACAATCTCCTTGGCCACGAACCCGGCGGTAAGTGCGATGACGTCCTTCCAGGCCTCGGCCCGCTTGTGGTCCGGGTCGAGGATGGGCCGAAGGATCGGCTCCACCTTCTGACCCAGCCGTGCCGCCAGGCTCGTGTTCACGATCCTGCTTTCATGCGCAAGCTGGAGGAGTTTGAGGCGCTCCTCAGATTCCGTGGCGGGCAGTTTCAACGTGCCCACGGCCTGACGCTGCTGCTGATACTCGAGGGTCCATTGGCGGTTCGCGATTCCGGGATAGCGGGACAGAAACCAGATCAGTGTGGCGCCAGCGAAGATGGTGGTACCGGCACGAGTTAGGAAGATGGAGCCCTTCTCCCACATGTGGATGAGCGTCGCCTTCAGGGTGGGCAGCCGGTAGGGCGGCAGCTCCATCACGAAGGGCGAGCTGGGCCCGCTGAACAGGGCGCTTCGCAGCACCCGGCCCATGAGCACGGCCAGGCCCAAGCCCAGGAAGTGCATGGCGATGATGGCGAGGGCCGCCTTGAAGGGTGTGAAGAAGGTTCCGGCGATGACGATGAAGACCTGCAGACGCGCCGAGCAGCTCACCAGGGGTGTGACCAGCATGGTGATGAGGCGATCCTGGGGGCTCTCGATGGTGCGCGCGGCCTGGATGGCGGGCACGTTGCAGCCGCTGCCCATGATGAGAGGGATGAAGCTCTTTCCGTGCAGACCCATGACGTGCATGAGGCGGTCCATGATGAAGGCCGCCCGCGCCATGTAGCCGGTGTCCTCCAGAAAGGCGATACAGCCCATGAGGATCATGATCACGGGCACGAAGACGATCACCGCACTCACGCCGGGGATGACACCGTCCACCAGCAGGCTGGTCAGCTCGCCCGCAGGCAGCCGCACGGCGGCGAAATTGGAAAGGGCCTTGAACCCGTCCGCGATCCAGTCCTGGGGGATCTTCCCGAGCACGAAGGACAGCGAGTACATGAGGGCCAGCACACCCACGAAGATGGGGACTCCAAGCAGCCGATGTGTGAGCACCTCATCCAACCTGGCTGTTGGAGTCCTCTTGTCATCTGCGGCAGTGGCCACTTCCTTCACCAGACCGTGGGCAAAGCCGTAGCGGCGTTCGGCCACCAGGGTGGCCCCGTCAGCACCGAGGTGCGGCTCCAGGAAGGCGAAACTCTTGGCCAACTGCTGGCGGATGGCCTCGCTGGCGTGACTTTCGGCCACTACGCGCTTGGCCTCTGCATTGTTCTCCAGCAACTGCAGGGCCAGCCATCGGGGTGGCATGGCGGCCTCGAGCAGTTCGTCCCGGCAGATCTCGGTTTGCAGCTTCGCAAGCTCACCTTCAATGTCGTGGCCATAGTCCACGGTGATCCGCCGGCAGCGGTTGGACTCGCCCCGAGCCATGGTGCCCAACAGCTCCTTGAGTTCAGTGATGCCCTGTTCCCGGTTGCCCACGGTGGGGATGACCGGGCCGCCGAGCAGCAGTTCCAGGGCCGACACGTCGATGTGGACACCCCGATTCTCCGCGTCGTCCACCATGTTCAGCACGAAGGCCACAGGCTTGCCGAGTTCCAGGAGCTGGGTGCTGAGGTAGAGGTTGCGTTCCAGGTTCGAAGCATCGAGCACATTCAGTACCAGGTCCACTTCCGGAGAGGCCAGGAACTGGGAGGCGACCCGCTCATCCTCACTGCGGGCGGACAACGAATAAGTGCCTGGAAGATCCACCACCTCCATGGTGCTGCCACCGTGCTCAAAGGTCCCGCTGCGGCGTTCCACGGTGACGCCCGGCCAGTTGCCCACGTGATGCCGGGCCCCGGTGAGAGCATTGAACAGTGTGGTCTTCCCGCAGTTGGGGTTGCCCGCGAGCGCGATGGTGAGCGTCATCCGGTCACCTGCCGCACCAGGATGCAGGAGCTTTCCTCGCGCCTCAGGGACAGGTGATAGCCTTTGATGACCAGCTCCATGGGGTCGCCCAGGGGTGCGAGCTTCTCGACCCGCAAGCGGGCCCCGCGGATGAAGCCCATCTCCAGCAGCCGCTGACGGACCTGTCCCTGGGCCTGGACCTTGACCACTTCCCCCTCATCCCCGGGATGGAGAAGACTTAGGGGAATTGGTAGATTTTGAGTCATAGTCTCAACCAGATGATCCAGTGTAGCTGAATTCCGAGGTGGAACAAGGTGTCGGCGAAAGGATGTGATCTCCGTCTAGACTGGGAGGTAATGAATCATACCAGCCCCCTGACCCTGCCCAACGCACTGACCCTATTGCGGATCCTGGCGGTCCCCTTTTTCGCCATCGCGCTTTGGTACGGCCACCATTGGCAGGCGTTCATCCTGTTCGCTGCCGCAAGTTTCACGGATCTTCTGGACGGGTTCATTGCGAGGGCCTTCAACCAGAGCTCGGACCTGGGCGCCGTGCTGGATCCTGCTGCGGACAAACTGCTCATGACGACGGCCTTCCTGCTGCTGGCCTTTCGCACCCAGGGCATGACTGCACCCATTCCGGTCTGGGTGGCCATCCTTGCCATCACCCGGGACGGACTACTCTCCTTTTACGCCTTTGCCTCGACCGACCGGCTGAGCAGCAGCAAGTTCCACCCGAACACCCTCGGGAAGGTCAGCACTGCCGTTCAATTGATCGCCGTCTCGCTTGGTCTCTTCTTCAATGCCTTGGGCTACCGGCCTTGGATGGACCCTTTCCTGCCGGAGATGTACTGGCTGGTGGCCGCCCTGGCCCTTCTTTCGGGCATCCACTACTTCATACGGGCCACTAGGAGCGCTGTGGCCTGAAACGCTCTGCTAGACTGGTCCTTTCCGCGTCGGGAGACGCCGAAGGAGCCGCCATGAGGAAGTTCACCCCGAAGGGGTCTGGAATAGCGTCGGCCAAAGCCAGGACCACGACCCGCCGAGCGCCGCAGCTTGCCGGGGCCCATTCCGCAGATCGGCCCGCCCGTCGTCAGGCAGCGCCTGCTGGGGAGCGGCCGACCCGCCGTCCTGTCAGCGCTTCAGAAGGACGGCCCGTTCGCCGTCCTGCAACCCAGCCCGAAGACCGCCCCGCCCGCCATTCCCCTGACCTTCCCGAGGGCCGCCCCACCCGCCGCCTCGCCGACCGTCCCGAGGACCGACCCACGCGTCGTCCCGCTGACCGTCCCGAAGTCCGGCCCACCCGCCGACCCTTGGACCGGCCCGCTCACCGGACCACCGCCCGCCCTGCCCCGGCCGCAGTCGCCAAACCCAGGCCCGTCGGGAACCCTGTTCCCCGCAAGACCGGACCGCGCCCGGGAGGCCCCGGGCAGGATCGGCTCCAGAAGATCATGGCCGCAGCAGGCATCGACAGCCGCCGGGCTTGCGAGCAGATCATCCTGGACGGCCGGGTGCAGTTGAACGGGAAGACTGTCACGGAGTTGGGCACCTGCGCCGACCCGCGCCGGGATGTGATCACGGTGGATCTGATCGAGATC
Source organism: uncultured Holophagaceae bacterium (assembly GCA_903873655.1). Classification (GTDB taxonomy): domain Bacteria; phylum Acidobacteriota; class Holophagae; order Holophagales; family Holophagaceae; genus Geothrix. The sequence goes on from CAIQPH010000214.1 coordinate 6,974, forward strand.
CAGCGCGAGGCGCCGGTCTATATCCTCATGAATAAGCCCAAGGGCTATGTCACCACTGTGAAGGACGACCAGGGCCGCCCCACGGTCATGGCCCTGTTGAAAGGCGTACCGGGCCGCCTCTACCCAGTGGGCCGCCTCGACTTCAATTCCGAGGGCCTGCTGCTGATGACCAACGACGGAGCCCTGGCGCAGGTGCTCATGGGTCCCGAGCACGAGATTCCCAAGGTCTACCTGGTGAAGGTGCACCGCAATCCCCGCCCCGAACTAATGAAGGAATTCCAGGAAGGATTCCTGCTCAGCGGCCGCCGGTTGAAGCCCTGCCACATCGAGATCGCCGAAAAGGGGGACAACCCCTGGCTGAAGGTGACCCTCACCGAAGGCAAGAACCAGCAGATCCGCCGCATGTTCGCCGCCGTGGGGCACCCGGTCAGCAAGCTGCGCAGGGTCCAGTTCGGCCCGTTGGCGGATCCTCTGCTCAAGCCTGGTGCCTGGCGCTACCTGAGCCCCCAGGAGATCGCGGCAATCAAGAGTCTGTAGCGTCTACAACGCTTCTTCCTCGAAATCCAACATGTGGCCGCTCTTGCGAGCCTTGGTCTTCAGGTAGCGCAGGTTGTGGGGATTGGAGGCCAACTGGTGGCGCTCCCGCTCCACTTCGATGCCGGCGGATTCCAGCGCGCCGATCTTCCGCGGATTGTTGGTGAGCAGTTTCACCTTGGTGATGCCGAAGAATTTCAGCATCTCCACCGCACAGTCGTAGGTGCGCAGATCATCGGGGAAACCCAGGGAATGATTTGCTTCCACCGTATCAAGCCCCTGCTCCTGCAAGGCGTAGGCCTTGAGCTTGTTCAGCAGGCCGATGCCCCGGCCCTCCTGGCGCAAGTACAACACCATGCCGCCATGCTCGCCGATGTGGCGCAGGCCTTCCTCCAACTGCTGCCGGCAATCGCACTTCAGGCTGCCCAGCACGTCACCCGTCCAGCACTCCGAATGGATGCGGACCGGGATCCGCTGCCTGGCATCGATTTCGCCGCAGACGACGGCGAGGTGCTCCTTGCCGGTGGCATGCTCCAGGAATCCGTAGACCACGAACTTCCCGAAGACAGTAGGGATGTTCGCCTTGGCGATGAACGGGACTTTCTCGGCCTGCAGCTTGCAAAACAACTCAAGCTTGGGGGCGCTGCTGGGTTCTTTGGGTGACATGGCACTCCGGTGGGTGTTACGGCCTGCTTACTGTTGCCGCCCACAGGAATAGAAGTTTGATCTCAGGATCCCATCTCGGCAACCCATAGCTTCCTTAGACTAGGCCTAGGCGAGGTCCAGATCGATTTGAGCCTGCACTGCGGCTTCCACCTGAGTAATGAAGGTATTCAAGAGGAGAGGGACTTTAGCACCGGAGGCGAGGCGGTGCCCACCCCCACCGAATTGTCGGCAGACGGCGTTCACATCCACTCGCTCCCGGGAACGCAGGCTGACCTTGGCCCGGCCGTCCACGGTCTCGCTGAAGAGGGCCGCGACCTCGACGCCCTTCAGCTTGCGGGGTTCTTCGACCAGGTCATCCAGATCCTCCTGGGTGGCCCCGCAGGCCGCAAGATCCGCCCCGGTCACGGCGACATAGGCGAAGCGCCCATCGCTCCGCAGCTGGAGTCCACCCATGGCCCGGCCGAAGAGCCTGAGTTTGGACGGGGTGGCGGTCTGGTAGAGGGCGTTGTAGGTCCTCGCCGGATACACGCCCTGGGCGATGAGATCCGCTGCTGCGTGGTGGACCTTCGGTGTGCTGTTGGAGTGCCGGAAGTTGCCGGTGTCGCTCACCAGTCCCGCATAGAGGGCCTGCGCCATGAGCGGCGGGAGATCGCCACCGACACGGGGCCGCAGCAGGTCGTAGACCAGTTCCGCGCTGGCGCTGGCGGTGGAATCCGTGAACTCCGCGTCAAAGCCCTTTGGCGCATCCTTCAGGTGGTGATCCAGGCAGGCCCGGTCCGCTTTGGTGGTTTCAAAGACGGGGAAGAGGTTGCCCATGCGGTGGGGTTCCGAGGCATCGATCAGCAGCCAGGCATCCGGCCAGGCCGCAAGCTCCGCATGAGACCCACCTGGATCGTAGACCTCGATCCAGCCTTCGGAATCCAGGAACTGCAGGTTCTCCGGCAGCGATGGAGTGACGACGATCCGGGCCTCCTTTCCGCTGGATTTGAGATGGGCGGCCAGGGCAATGGCGGCCCCGATGCCATCACCATCGGGGTTCTCGTGGGTAGTGAGCAGGATCCTGGCATGGCTGTCGAGAAAAGCGGCGAATCGATCCAGCATCAGAGGTGTTCCTTCCTCTTGGTATCGGCTCCGCCGATACGCAAGACCGCGCCGACCCAACACTCTCTCACAGATGCTCCTTCTTGCTCTCCAGGCTGCCGGGCTTGAAGGCCTTGAGCTCGTGGACGACCTCCGCCAGCAGGGCGCGCTTGAGGGCGTAGGGCAGGAAGGCGCTCTTGAAGCCCATGATGATCACATCCTTGATCTCCTCGAGGCTGAAGCCGAGTTCCTCGTGGATGACCTGGAATTCCCGGCTAACCGTGGTGCCCGTGACCATGCGGTTGTCCGTATTGACGGTGACGCGCAGGCCCAGATCGTAGAAGAGCCGGATGGGGTGATCGGCCATCTTTTTCACGGCCTTGGTCTGCAGATTGCTTGAGGGACAGCATTCAAGCGGGATGCGGTGATCGTTCACGTAGTTGAGCAGATCCCCATCCTCGATGAGGCGGACACCGTGCCCGATGCGGTGAGCTCCACAGAGGTGGATGGCCTGGTGGATGCTCTCAGGCCCGTAGGCTTCCCCGGCGTGCAGGGTGCAATTGATGTTGTTCTGAAGCACGCGTCCGAAGGCGTCCTTGTGGCGCTTGGCCGGGAAGTTCTCCTCGGCGCCCGCCAGGTCGAAACCCACCACGCCCTTGTTCTTGAAGGCAACCGTCAGGTCCGCCAGGCGCAGGGAGATGTCCGGTGAGATGTGGCGCATCCCGCAGAGAATCACGCCGGTCTTGATGTTGTACCTGCGCTCGGCCTGGGCCAAACCCTCCAGCACGGCCTGCACGATGGCATGCAGCGTCAGCCCCTTGAGCTGATGGAGGATGGGACTGTAGCGCACCTCCATGTAGCGGACGTTCTCCCGGGCTGCATCTTCGGCCAGTTCGAAGGACGTGCGGACCAGGCTCTCGTAGGACTGCATGACGGAAAGAGTCACATCAAAGGCCCGCAGGTAATCCACCAGGGACCTGCAGTCCTCCCCGACCTCCACGAAGGGCCGCAGGCCTTCGACTGAATCAGCCGGCAGGGGCACCTTCTGCTGTGCTGCCAGCTCGAGAATGGTGGGGATGCGGAGGCTGCCATCCAGATGGACATGCAAGTCCGTCTTGGGCAGGCCCTGAAGGTCCTCGATCGTCAGTTTGGCCATGGGAAAGGCTAGCGCTTTCAGAGGCACTGGCCATGCAAAAATCCGGCTGCGCCGGATTTTTGTCAGGTACTCAACTGGCTCAGCCGGTGGGCGAGGGCTGAATCATCCGTGGTCTTGGCCTGGCAGGCTTTGCAGAGTCCGAAGATCTGGTGGCTGTGATGCATGGGCTTGAAGGCGAAACCACGGCAGATCTGTTCCTGGAGCGCCTCCAGTTCTGGCCGGAAGAACTCGATGATGGCCTCGCAGTTCAGGCAAATGAGGTGGTCGTGGTGCTCGTCGCTCCGCACCGCCTCGTAGTGCGCATGCTGGTCCCCGAAACTGCTTTTTCGGACCAGCCCGCACTGCACCAGCAGATCCAGGGTCCGGTAGACGGTGGCCCGGCTGATGGCCTTCCCCTTCTGTTTCAAAGTCATGTGCAACTGGTCGGCATCAAAGTGATGGGGCTGACCGAAAACCTCCTCGACCAGTTCCAGACGCTCGCCAGTCAACTTCAGTTGACGAGACCGCAGAAAGGCCTCGAATCGTCGTTGTTCTTCGGGCCGATTGGTCTTGAGCTTGCGCATGGGATCCTCGGCGGAAGTCTACACGAATTGTTTCAGAATTCACATTTTGCAAATATATATTTCAGGTATATTATAATTATCCCTTAAACATAGTGGAGCCCCCATGGCGATCGTCATTATCAAGTCTCCCAATCTCTCGTCTGATCAGAAAACCCGAATCGGGGAAAAAGTGATCACGGCGCTGCATCAAGAGGGCATGGCTCCTGCGTCCGTGGTCGTGCTCTTCCAACCTGAGCGGGGCGACATCTATGTCGAGGGGCAACTCTTCCAGGCGCAGACCGGGGCTCCGGCGCCTGCCCCGACGACAAAGGAGCCAGCAGCGTCAGTTCCCGCAACGGAATCCGCCTCGGCCTTCAAGGCCAAGGCGCGCCGCTCCAAGCCGGAGCTTGAGGACTTGAAGCAGCAGCTCATGCGGGCCCTCCAGGAAAAGGGCTCCCTGAGCAGCTTCGAGGCCCAGGTCGCCCTGGACCTCAAGGACTGCGACTGGGCACCGGCCACGCTCCGCCGCCTGTTCACTGAGCTGGAGGAGACCAAACTCATCGTCAAGAGTGGACAGAAACGGGGCACGCGCTATGTCTGGAAGGGCATCGTGAGCACGCCTCAGTCCGCTCCGGCAGTGAAACTCGTCAAAGCCGAGAGCGACGAAGGTTGATGCACTCGGTTCATGGACTGGTTCTTCCGGGATTTTGACCACCCCGCGTATTTCACCATCTACGCGGACAAGGCAGCGGACGCGGGCCTGGAAGGGCCCGCCCTGACAGCGCTCTTGGACCTCCCTCGGGGAAGCCGGGTGCTCGACCTCCCCTGCGGGTGGGGGCGACTGAATCCCTACCTGTGCGCCCAGGGCCTGGAGATCTTTGGCGGTGATCTGAGCCCGCTCAACCTGATGCGGCATCAGGCAGACCACCCTGTCCCGCTCGTGCGCCTGGACTTCCGGGCCCTGCCTTTCCGACCGTCCTGTGCCGATGGCGTGTTCTGCGCCTTCACCAGCTGGGGCTACTTCGCCACAGAGGAGGATAACCTCAGGCAGATCACCGAGTTCGCGCGGGTTCTGCGCCCGGGTGGCGCCTTGCTGCTGGACCTCGCAGGTCGGAGTTTCCTCCAGTCGGCTCTCGCGGGTGTGGAGGGGGACTGGCTTGAATTCCCCGAGGATGGCTACCTGGAGAAGGCCCGGTGGAGCCCGGACGGACGGCGTATTCTCACGGAGCGCCTCTGCCAGGGAGAAGCCTTCTGCCATGACATCTGGATCCCCACGGATTCCGAAGTCCGAGCCTGCCTGCACCTGGCTGGCCTCCCGGTGAGCCAGGCCTATGGCGGGCTGGATGGCCGCCCTTGGACCCAGCAGGCGGAGCGCTGGATCTACCGGGCAATCAAGGACTGAGCTTGCCGAGCGCGAACAGGTAGCTGCCGAACCCGAGACCGCAGATACCCAACGCCGCAGGAAGCCCCAGTGCTTGCACAAGCGCCCCGCCCACTAGCGGGCCGACCATCATGCCGAGTGAGTAGGCGAGGTTCAGGATGGAGAAGGCCGAAGCGAAGCTCTGGCTGCCCTGCTGTTCCACCTGGTCCGCCATGGCGGGACTGCAGGGGCTCATGATGAAACTCGCGGTGGTCCCCAGCCCCAGCATGGCCACCACCACCATCCATGCTTTGGGCAGCAGCGCCGGCAGGGGGAGCAGGACCAGGGCCAACAGCAGGCCGATCCGAAGCACCTTGGCCCGCCCGATGCGATCGGATAGCCGGCCCATGAGCGGCGAGGTGATGCTCTGGGTCAGGGCCGCGGCCGCGAAGCAGAGGCCGATCCGGTAGGGGCTGAGGGCCAACCGGTGGTCCAGGTCCAGAGGCAGGGTGGACTCGAGCAGGGCCCAGAGCCCCGATCCCAGCGCCATGGCACCGGCAAAGAGACGGATGACAGGGTTGGACAGCAGCTGTCGAAAAGGCAGGCGCGGCCCGCGCTCGTGCGGCACATCCGAAAGCAGGAAGGCGCGCCCGGCGGCATCCAGCACCACCAGCCCGGCCCCGAGCAGGAAGGGGGCCGAGGGGCCGGCATGCTGATCCAGGAATCCGGAAATGGGCGGGCCAAGGAGCACCCCCAGGTTGGCCGCGGCGAAGGCGGTTCCCATCGCCCGGCCCCGGGACTCCGACGGGAAGTGGTCCGCCAGCAGGGCCATGCCCGGGAGCCAGGTGGCGGCCCCCGCGATGCCCTGGAGGAACCGGGCCAGCACCAGCAGCCAGTATTGACTCGACACCGCGAACAGGAGTGTGGTCGCCGCGAGGCCGGCCAGCCCCCAGAGCATGGGCGCCCGCCGGCCATACCGGTCCGTGAGGATGGCCACCGGAAAGGTCGCCAGCAGGAGGGCCACGGCATAGCTCCCGAACAGGATCCCCACCTTCAGGGGATTCAGTCCCAGGTCCCGGGCGTATCGAGGCAGCAGAGGCACCAGCAGGTAGTAGAGGAGTGTGTCCACGTGGAAGGCGAGGGACGTCACAAGCAGGGCGGCAGTGGAAGGTGCGAGACGGCGCATCCTCCGAATATCGCAGAGCGCGGCCCCCTCGCGGGGGCCGTGGTGGATCGGTAAGCCGGGTTCTGTCGTGGAGCGTCATTCCTCTGGGATGGATGTCGCCATCCAACTCAAGCGACCTACCCGCCGGCTCGGCCGGGTCAGCCCTCGCCGCTTGCGCGGTGCGCCGGCTTATTTGGTCTTGCTCCCTGGG
>CAIQPH010000215.1 GCA_903873655.1 uncultured Holophagaceae bacterium
GACCATGAGGATGGGGATATTGGGGTTCTGCCCCCGGACGGCCTGGACGAATTCCAGTCCATCCATCTCCGGCATGTTCCAGTCGGTGATGATCATTTCCACCCCGCCCTGGCCGAGCTTCTCGAGCCCGCTCTTGCCGTTATCACCCTCCACCACCTCGGTGTAGCCGATGCGGGACAGGGTGTTAATGATGATGCGCCGCATCGTCGAGGAATCGTCCACGATGAGGATCTTCACGGGGGCCTCCTGAAAAAGGTGGTGGGACGGGATCAGAGGGAGGGTGGAGGCGCCGTGGCCTCCAGGAACTTCATGAGGGCTTCAAGGTCATCGGGGTAGACATTCTGGAACTTGACGCCCAGTTCGTACCCTCCGGAATCCAGCTGTTCGATCCGGACGACCATGCCCAGGGCGACCAGGGGCCGGGCCTCGGCGTCCTGCACCGGGCCGAAATGATTCTGATAAGGACCCCAGCCAGGGACCCGCAATTCCAATTTGAGCAGGGTGCCCAGGGGATAGGCCCGGGGCGAATCCACCAGGAGGCCCCCGCCCGAGACGTCCTTGTAGCTGCAGGTGGCCGGTGCCTCCCCCTTGTGGAAGCTCAATTCCTGGAAGCTCAAACGGGCTTCCAGGGGGATCCGTCGGTAGTTTCGGCGTTCCTGACTCATGAGTGTCCTCAGATGGGGCATCGGAGCAGGAGGATACCAGCTTGAATCCTGCAAATCCTGGCCCGAGATCCCCGAGCCGGGGTCCGGCTCGGCTAGACTAAAATCGTGCGCGCGTCCCGAGGGGGCGCACCCCGGAGGTCCCATGCCCGCTGCCCCAGGCCCCTGCCCTATGCAGCCTGTCCCAGTCCCCCCTTTGGACTCCGGCCAGATGGAGGCCACCCTCCAGCGCCTGGCCTCTGATCTGCTGGCCCTGGTGAAGCCCGAGGAAGAGGTCGTCCTGTTGGGCATCCGCTCCCGGGGCCTCCCCCTGGCCGAACGCCTGGCCACCTTCTTGAGGGCTGCCACAGGGTCGCCGGTGCCTGTGGGTTCCCTGGACATCACCCTCTACCGGGATGACCTCACCGAGATGGTGGGCAGCCCCATCGTGAGGCCGACCGAGATCCCCTTCACCCTGAAGGACCGCACGGTCGTCCTGGTGGATGACGTCCTCTATACCGGCCGGACGGTCCGCTCAGCCATGGACGCCCTCCTGGACCACGGGCGGCCCCACCGGGTGATGCTCCTGGTCATGGCGGACCGGAGCGGCCGGGAGCTGCCCATCCAGGCCGATCTGGCGGGAGTCAAGGTGGAGGTGCCCGCCGGCCATCGCGTGGCCGTCCGGGTGAAGGAGATCGATGGTGAGGACAGTGTCGTCGTGGAGGCCTGCTGATGCCCTCCGAACGCTATGTTTTCCCCCACCGGCACCTCCTCGGCATCCAACCGCTCAGCCCCCAGGACATCACGGCCCTCCTGGATCAGGCCCAGGCCTTCGAAGAGGTCTGCGAGCGGCCCAGCATCAAGATCGTCCCAGCCCTGCGCAAGAAGCTGGTGGTGAATCTCTTCTTCGAGAACAGCACCCGCACCCGGAACAGCTTCGAGATCGCTGAGAAGCGGCTCTCCGCCGAGATCATCAACTTCGACGCGGACACCAGCAGCCTGACCAAAGGCGAGACGCTCATCGACACGGCCATGAACCTGCAGGCCATGCACCCGGACCTCATCGTCATGCGGCACAGCGCCCCCGGGGCCCACGCCCTCCTGGCCCGGCACATGAAGGCCAGCATCGTGAATGCCGGGGACGGCGCCCACGAACACCCCACCCAGGCCCTCCTGGACGCCTACACCCTGCGCAAGCACTTCGGGAGGCTGGACGGCCTGCGGGTGGCCATCGTGGGTGACATCCGCAATAGCCGGGTGGTGCGCTCCAACCTTTGGCTCCTCACCCGCATGGGCGCCAAAGTCACGCTCGTGGGGCCGCCCACCCTGGTGCCGCAGGAGCTGAAAATAACCTGGCCTGGGATTGAGATCTGCCACGACTTCGATGCCGTGATTCCCAGCCAGGACGCCATCATGATGCTGCGCGCCCAGTTCGAGCGGGGCACCGGCGCCTACATCCCGGGCCAAGGCGAATACAGCCGCTTCTTCCAGCTCAATCCGGCCCGCATGAAGCAGGCGAAGAAGGAGGTTGTGGTGCTGCACCCCGGCCCCATCAACCGCGGCCTGGAGATCACGAGCGACGTGGCGGACGGCCCCAACAACCTGATCCTCGACCAGGTCACCAACGGCGTCCCGGTCCGCATGGCCGTGCTCTACCTGCTCTCGAACCCCCACGGTGAGCAGGTACCTTGAGCGACTCGCCCATGATCCCAGGCCCCATCACCCTCCTCATCCTCGATGGCTTCGGCGATGGCCCCCGGAACCCCTTCGACGCCACTTTTGTGGCCGCCATGCCCCGCTTCAACACCCTGCGGAAGACCTATGCCACCACCCAGCTGGTCACCAGCGGCGAGGCCGTAGGGCTGCCGGAGGGCCAGTTCGGGAATTCCGAGGTGGGCCACATGAACCTCGGCGCGGGTCGGGTGGTGTGGCAAGAGCTCACCCGCATCGACGCCGCCATCCGGCGGGGCACCTTCCGGGAGAACGCCGCCATCGGCACTCTGCTGCGGGAACTCAAGGCCTCCGGAAAACGCCTCCACCTCTTGGGCCTGGTGAGTGACGGCGGGGTCCACAGCCACCAGAACCACATCGTGGCCCTGGCCCAGTGGGCCCAGGCGGAGGGCGTGCCAACCACCATCCACGCCATCACGGACGGCCGGGACACGGGCCAGAAGAGCGCCGACGGTTTCCTGCAGTGGCTCAGCTTCCAGCTGCGGGCCTGTCCCCTGGTGACCATCGGCTCCGTCTGCGGGCGCTACACGGCCATGGACCGGGACAAGCGCTGGGAACGCACGGAGCAGGCCTGGAAGCTCTATGTCGATGGCGAGGCCCCCCAGCAGGCCCCGGATGCCCTGGCCGCCATCGCCGCCGCGTACGACCGCGGCGAGACGGACGAGTTCGTGGCGCCCACGAGGCTCGCTGCCTTCCATCCTTTCGTCGACGGCGACGGAGTGCTGTTCTTCAACTTCCGGGCCGACCGCGCCCGGCAGATGTGCCATGCCCTGGTGGATCCCGCTTTCGCCGGATTCACTCAGAAATGCAAGCCCAAGGTCAAACTGCTCACCTTCACGGCCTATGACATTGAGCTTGAACCCTTCCTGTCGGTTGCCTATCCCCCCCAAAGCCTCGACCTCATCCTCGGCGAGCTCATCAGCGCCCAGGGCTGGAAGCAGTTCCGCACCGCCGAGACGGAGAAATACGCTCACGTCACCTACTTTTTCAATGGCGGACAAGAAGCCGCCTTTGCTGGCGAGGAGCGCCGCCTGGTGCCCTCACCCAAAGTGGCCACCTACGATCTGCAGCCCGAGATGAGCCTCGCGGACGTGAGCCAGGGCCTGGGAACCGCCATCCGCTCGGGCCAGTACCGCTTCCTGGTCTGCAACCTGGCCAATCCCGACATGATCGGCCACACGGGCGACCTGGCCGCGGCCACCATCGCCTGTCAGGCCGTGGACGCCGCCGTGGGCCGCATCGCGGATGCCACCCTGGCCATGGACGGAGCGCTCTTCATCACCGCCGACCATGGCAACTGCGAATGCATGCGGGACGAGGGCGGGAATCCCCACACTTCCCACACCCTGAACCCCGTCCCCGCCGTCCTGGTGGCTGCGGGCTTCGAGGCCCGCCAACTCCACAGTGGAGGGGCCCTCAGCGATGTGGCGCCCACCCTCCTGAAGCTTTTCGGGCTGGAGCAGCCGAGCGTCATGGACGGAAAGAGCCTCCTGTAGGCCCTCATGGGGCACCAAAATTCAGGCTCCTGGAGGTCCAGGGCCGATACCAGCTAGGTGGAGATCCCGCCCATGAGCACCCGGCCCCAGCCCACTCAGCACGAGAAGGTCCTCAAGGACGACGACTTCATTGTCTCCAAGACCGACTTGAAGGGGATCATCACCTACGGCAATCGCATCTTCATCCAGATGTCGGGCTATTCCGAAGCCGAGCTGCTGGGTTCGCCTCACAACATCCTGCGGCATCCGGACATGCCCAGGGTCGTCTTCAAGCTCCTCTGGGACACCATCCAGTCCCAGCGGGAGATCTGCGCCTACGTCAAGAACCTCGCCAAGGACGGCAGCTTCTACTGGGTCTGGGCCAACATCACACCCTCCCTCGACCGGACCGGGAACCTCATCGGCTATTACTCCGTGCGGCGGAAGCCGCGGTCCGAGGCCATCCAGGTCGTGGAAGGCCTGTACCGCACCCTGCTCGAGGCCGAGCGCAAAGCCGGCGATGGCCAGGCCGGCATGAAGGCCTCCATGGCCATCCTCAACCAGACTCTCGAACAGAAGGGCATGAGCTATGAAGAATTTGTCTTTGGGCTCTAAAGTCCACTACCTGGTCGGCGCTTCCCTGGGCCTGCTCCTGCTGTTCGGATTCCTGGCCTTGAGTTCAGGCAAAATCCCCAGCTTTGCCTGGGTGGTCTTTGGCCTGCTGATCGTGCTCCTCGCACTGACCTTGTTCACGGTCCATCGCACATTGAGAGCCCTCGATCGCCTGACCCAGCTCCTGAAGGAGGCCGCAGAAGGAAACCTCGACCTCCGGAGCACCCGCATAAATAAAGGCGACGCCACGGGTGAACTGGCCTGGGCGCTCAATGATCTCCTTGACCAGCAGGAAGCCTACTTCCGGGAAGTCTTCTCGGCTTTCGAGCATGCGACCCGCGGCCAGACCTTCCGACTGGCCATGGACCAGGGACTCCACGGGGCCTTCAAGGAGGCTATGCTCCGCGTGAACGTCTCTGTGGAGAGCCTGGGACAAGTCCAGCAGATGGCCTTGAAGGAGAAGCTCGTCGCACGCATTACAGACCTCAACTCCACGAACCTTGTGGGAAACCTGAGATCCATCCAGGATTTTCTGAAGAACATGACCCAGGAACTGAACATCGTGGCCGGGCTCTCGAAAGAGACGGCCCAGGAGGCCGATGGCAGCCGGACCACCATCGAGAGCCTGGTCGCCAACCTCAACCAGGTCGCGGAGATGATCACCCAGACGAACGCGCAGATTGGTCTGCTGCACCAGAAGAGCGACGAGATCAACCAGATCGTCCAGGTGATCACGGATGTGGCCGATCGCACGAACCTGCTGGCTTTGAACGCGGCCATCGAGGCGGCTCACGCGGGCGATGTGGGCAAGGGCTTCGCCGTGGTCGCCGAGGAAGTACGCACCCTTTCGGAGAACACCAAGGACGCGGCCGCCAGCATTGCCGCCACCATCGAGTCCTTCGGCCAGGCCACGGCCCTGATGATCAAGGATTCCGAGCAGGTGAAGGAGATCGCCGAGGTCAGCCGCAATGCCGTTTCGGAGTTCCGGGAGCAGGTGCTCAGGTTCGCCGACTCTGCCAAGACTTCGTTCACGCAGGTGAACAAGGCCCAGGACCTGAGCTTCGCGTCGCTGGCGAAGGTGGATCACTTCCTGTTCAAACAGAACGGCTACCGGGTGATCCACCAAGGGGTGAATTCCGAGGGGGCCCGCGCGGTCCAGGTCGACCATCATCGATGCCGCCTGGGCACTTGGTACTACGAAGGCGAAGGTTCCGTGAACTACTCCCATGTGCCCTCATTCAGCCGTCTGGAGGTCCCGCATGCCAGCGTCCACCAGAACATCCAGGAGGCCGTCAGCCTGCTGGGCGGTCACTGGGACAAGGACCCTGACGCGCAGAACCGGATCTACGGCCACTTCGAGGCAGCCGAGCGGGCCAGCGACGAAGTAATCCAGGTCATCGACCGCATGGTCGAGGAACGGCACCGAACCCTTTGATCACTTGATTCCGGTGTGAAGGGCCGTGATGCCCCCCGTGAGGTTCTTCCAGCGGATTTGCCGGAATCCTGCCGCCTGTAACTCAGCGGCCAACGACCGCTGATCCGGGAAACCCCGGATGCTCTCGGGCAGGTAGGTGTAGGCAGAGCCATCACCGCTGATCCAGGCGCCGACGCGGGGCAGCACACGACGGCTGTACCAGTCGTAGAAAACCTTGAGACCAGGCAGGACAGGGTTGCTGAACTCCAGGATGGTGAGCTGGCCGCCAGGACGCAGTACGCGCAGGAACTCGGCGTAGGCCCTGGCCCGATCCTCCACGTTGCGGATGCCGTAGCAGATGGTGAGCCCGTCGAAACTGGCCTCGCGGAATGGCAGGCACTGGGCATCAGCATCGCTGGAGGCCCAGATCCGCTCCGCCAGGCCCTTCCTGCGGAATTTGGCGGGACCCAGGCGGAGCATGGCGTGGGTGAAGTCCGTGCTGATCACCTCAGCCCCCCGCCGCGCCAGGGCCATGCTGGAGTCCCCTGTACCCGCCGCCACATCCAGGAACCGCTTCCCGGGGCCCGCCCCGCTGGCCCGGGCCATGCGCCACCACCACCAGAAGTCCACGCCGCCGGACAGCACATGGTTCAGCACGTCGTACTTCCCGGCGATGGCCGAGAACATCTGCTGCACCTGCCTGCCCTCCGGCATCCGGCCTCCTAGCCTTTCATTGAAACAGAGGCGGGACCCTACCCGAAGTATCCACCCCGTTGACCGAAGGTAGAGGCTAGCCAAGAGCGACGCCGCCGCCCATCGTGATCCCTACCCAATCTGGAGGATCCAAGATGAGCACCACCGCCATTGAGCAGGTCAAGGGAGGCAGCTTCCTCATGACCCCCGTGGGGGCCATGCCCCAGTTCACGCCCGAGGAATTCGGCGATGACGCCAAGGAATTCGCGCGGGCCGCCAGGGATTTCATGCACGGGGAGGTGCTACCCCAGGACGAGGCTATCGACAAGCTCGACCTCCCGCTCTCAGTGGAACTCATGAAGAAGGCCGGGGAGCTGGGCCTGCTGGGCCTGGAGATCCCCGAGGCCTATGAAGGCATGGACGTCGAGAAGCGCACGGCCATGCTCGTACTCCAGGAAATGAGCAAGCAGGGCAGTTTTGCCGTGACCTACAGCGCCAACACCGGCATCGGCACCCTGCCCATCGTCTACTTCGGCACGGAGGCCCAGAAGCGGGCCTACCTGCCCAAGCTCGCCACCGGCGAATGGCTGGCGGCCTATGCCCTGACCGAGGCCGGCAGCGGCTCCGATGCCCTGGGCGCCAAGGCGACCGCCGTGCTGGACGGCGATCACTGGGTGCTGAACGGCACCAAGATGTGGATCACCAACGCCGGTTTCGCCGATGTCTTCACCATCTTCGCCAAGGTGGACGGGCAGCATTTCAGCGCCTTCCTCGTGGAGAAGACCGACCCCGGCATCAGCACCGGCGCCGAGGAGAAGAAGCTCGGCATCAAGGGCAGTTCCACCCGCACCGTCATCCTCGAGAACTGCCGCATTCCCAAGGACCGGCTGCTGGGCGAACTGGGCAAGGGCCACAAGATCGCCTTCGGCATCCTGAACATCGGACGCTTCAAGCTCAGCGTGGGCAGCCAGGGCGGCATGAAACGGATCCTCGAGTACGTCATCAAGTACACCAGCGAGCATGAGCAGTTCGGGAAGCCCATCAACTCCTTTGGCCTCATCCAGCAGAAGCTGGCGGACATGGCC
>CAIQPH010000216.1 GCA_903873655.1 uncultured Holophagaceae bacterium
CGACTTCGTGGCCGGTAGTGCAACTGTCAAGAAGCTGGATCTGGTTGCCCCAAATGCTTACCAGGGCGTCGCTATTTCCAGCAACGGAGGTGATGCCGCAGGCACTGGTGTCCTCAACATTACGGGAAAAACAACCCTGCACATTAGCTACTGGACGGCGAACGGCACCAAATTCAATTTCTATCCCATCAATGCCACAGCCGAAGTGGCGATCGATAGCGGAACCCTTTCCCATGGTGTCTGGACGGACCTAGAACTCGCTGTGCCCTCCGGCTTCAACCCGACCACCATCCGCCAGATCAAGTTCGATACTGCCACAGCTGAAGTCATCTACATGGACAACATCTATTTCCACTAGGTGCCGACCATGAACCCAGTGGGCCGCCGCACTCCGGTGGCCCACTTTTGGTTGAACCACATGGCCGAATTTCCTTTGACTACGTCCTGTGAGATTTCTTTAGCTTCATACGTTCTTACCAGCCCGTTTCAGGAGGAGGGACCCATTCATCGAAGCCCCTGGATCCTGGGTGGAATTCCCAAGGGAGCGTTCCTGCTTCGCAGCCTGCAGTTCATGGCTTTCATGGCGCTGCTGAACGTGGCCGCAGGTCTGGCGGCGGAACCCCTGGAGGGTCTGATCATACCCTACCGCCAGGTGGAAGTTGGTGCGCCGGTATCCAGCTTCATTATGGAGATGAAGGTGAAGGAAGGGGATTTGGTGAAGACTGGTCAGCCCCTCGCACAGCTCTACGGGAAGCTGGAAGAGCTCGAGATGAAGCGAACGAAGGCCATCCTTGAGCGCCGCGAGTACGAAGCCAAAGGGGTGAAGAACCTGTTCGACAGCAAGATTCTTCCCGAAGCCAAGGCCCTGGAAGCCCGCATCGAGTTGGACTTGGCGCGTCTCAACTACGAGACGGCCGCCGAGCAGGTCAGGCTGCGCTCCATCCCGGCACCCATCGATGGGCTTGTCGTCGAGCGCTACCGGGAAGCGGGCGAAGCCGTGCAGGCGTACCAGCGTGTCCTTTGCATCGTCGACTTCAGCAAGGTCTTCATCCTCTGCAGCATGAAGCCCGATGGACTCGCCCGCGTTACCGTGGGCCAGAAGCTGCCCGTGTCCTTTCCCCAACTGGAAGCCGGGCCCACCCTCCAGGCTGAAGTGGCCTTCGTGGATCCGCGCGCGGATGCTTCAGGTCTGCTCCGTCTGAAGTTGCTCCTGGACAATCCTGACGGGCGGATCCGCGGGGGCCTCAAGGCCCTGGTTGGGGAACCGGAAAGTGGCAAGGTCCGCCCTCAGCCCAGTCCTGTTTCGAACCCCTGAAGGAAACCGCACAGGGACCTCTCTTCCACCGGAATTCTGACTGGAGTCATCCAATGACCAAACAACTGAAGACCGTCAAGCAAGTCATGGGACTGTCCATCCACCATGACATCCCACCCGATGTGGAGCTGCCCCAGACCACGGAGGAGTGGACCCTGGATACCCACCTGGCCACGCTGCCGGCGGAGTTTGCCGCCGCCCTCCGCGCGGAAATCGCCAAGGGGACCCTGCAGGTCAGCCTGGTGCCGGGCGTCAGCGGCATCCGCGTCAGCTCAAGCAAGCCCAGAGCCAGGCGCCCGAAGAATCCTTCCGGCTCCTGAATCGTTTCGGAGACCCACCATGACCGACACCTACCCGGATAACGCCTCCACGGCTCCCCGCTCGGCGCCTTCGGCGCCGCTTGGGCCCGCCTGGAAGGGACCCAGCCCGAGCGGCGGCGTGCTTCAGCAGTCCGCGCTCTCGCCTCAGGCACTCATGCCCCTAGTGGACGAGTTCCGCCAGGTCCTGGCAGCCGGCGTGCACGGCCTCTGCTTCAGTCCCTATCTGGAAGGCCAGGCGCCGGGCGCCATCGTGAGCGAAGCCCAGATCCGCGCCCGGCTTGAGATCATCCGGCCCTACACCCGGTGGATCCGGAGCTTCTCTTGCATGGAAGGCCACCAGTACACCCCGTGCATCGCCCACGAGCTTGGGCTGAAGACGCTGGTGGGAGCCTGGTTGGGCACCAACCTGGATGACAACGAGCGCGAGCTCGCCGGGGCGATCGAGGTTGCCCGCGCGGGGCATGCCGACCTCCTGGCCATCGGCAACGAGGTGCTGCTGCGGGAGGACCTGTCTGAGGACGAACTGCTGGACTACCTGAACCGGGCCAAGCAGGCAGTGCCCGGCGTTCCGGTGGGTTACGTAGATGCCTACTATCTGTTCGAGAAGCACCCGCGGGTCACGGCCGCCTGCGACGTGCTGATGACCAACTGCTACCCGTTCTGGGAGGGCTGTCCCCGCGACCAGGCCATCGCCTATATGCAGAGCATGTACCAGCGGACCTTGACCGTGGCTGGCGGCAAACGGGTCCTCATCAGCGAGACCGGCTGGCCGAACACCGGGCAGCCCTTCCACGCCTCGGTCCCATCGGTGGAAGGCGCCCTCCGCTACTTCAACGACACTTATCGCTGGGCCCAGGCGGATGGCGTGGAAATATTCTATTTCGCGGCGTTCGACGAGGCCTGGAAGGTAGGGGATGAAGGTGACGTGGGCGCCTATTGGGGGCTTTGGGACAAGGAAGGCCTTCCGAAGTATTCATGAAGCGGAGACACACACTGATGCTCAACCTTCCGACTGGGAATGCCATCTGCTATTCGGGCTATCGCCATGGGCAAAGCCCGAACACGCAGGTCTACCCTTCCCCGACCGAGATCCTCGAGGATCTGTTGATCCTGCGGAAGCACTGGCAACTGCTGCGCCTGTATGACTGCAGCCCGCACGCCGAGCGGGTCCTGGCAGTCATCCGGGAGGAGAAGCTCGATTTCCAAGTCATGCTGGGTGCCTACCTGGGTGCCGAGATGAACAACTTCGGCTGCCCCTGGGGAGCGACCTATTCCGAAGAGGAACTGGACGCCAACCAGGCCGAGAATGATGCCGAGATCGAGCGGCTCATGAGCCTGGCCCGCCGCTACGACGACCTCGTCTTTTCGGTCGCCGTGGGCAACGAGGCGACCGTGGATTGGACGGATCACTTCGTGCCGGTCCAGCGCATGATCGACCTGGTCCGGCGGGTCAAGGGTGGCGTGACCCAGCCGGTGACGGTCTGCGAGAACTACGTGCCCTGGCAGCACGAGCTGCGCCCGCTGGCGGAGGAACTGGATTTCATTTCCCTCCATACCTATCCCGTCTGGGAGTATAAGCGCGTCCACGAAGCCATCCACTACACCAGGGATAACTACTACCGGGTGGCGCGCCTCTACCCGGACAAGCCGGTGGTTATCACCGAAGCCGGCTGGGCGACCAGCTCGAATGGGCGTGGCATCCAACAGGAGAACTCCTCTGAGGAGCTGCAGGAGATCTACTATCGCGACCTGATGGCCTGGACCCGGGCCAGGGGCATCCTGACCTTCGTTTTCGAAGCCTTTGACGAGCCCTGGAAGGGCTCCGCGGACCCGCTGGAGCCCGAGAAGCATTGGGGTCTCTTCACGGTGGACCGGCGACCTAAGAAGGTCATGCAGGAGCTCTACCGGGAACTGCTGGCCTGGCCCAGATAGGTCGCGATCGACCGCGGCGGCAACTGGGTCACGGCAACCTGATCATCGTCGATGCTCAAGCTGAACGGCTTCGGCTGCTCGCTTCGATTCAGCACCACGATGGCCACGGAGCCATCCGGGTTGCCAAAGGCCGTGGCTTCCAGGTCCTCGGTGGTCGCCGCGCATTGGATCCGCTGAGCACCGACCTTCACGAAGCGGGCGAAGTGCCCAATGTAGTAGTAGGAACTCTGCCGATGCAGCGCATCCCTGGAGGCATCGATGAGGATCGGTGCGCTGCAGTAGTTGCCAACGTGATTGGGGCCACCCTGGTCATCGAGCACCAGGTTCCAGTCGATCCAGCCTTCGGTCCAGTGGTTCAGGTCGTTGATCATGGCGTGCGCATACCGCTCGCCCACTTCCCAGGAGCCATGCTGCGGGCCGCCCTCCTGGCAGCCTTCGGTGAAGAGCAGGTGCTTGTCCGGCCAGGCGTCATGCACCTGCTGGACCTGGTCGAAGTGGTCGCCGCCGTACCAGTGGAAGCCAGTGCCCCAGACGAACCGCGCGGCTTCGGCATCGGCATACACGACCCTGGCCCGCTCCACCATCAGGTCCCGGTTGTGGTCCCAGATGACGATCTTGACCTGGCCGAGCCCGGCAGCTTCCAGTTCGGGGCCGAGGAAATCGCGCACGAAGTCGCGCTCTTCTTCGGCCGAGTAGAGGCAGGAATCCCAGCGCTGGGCCGCCATAGGTTCGTTCTGCACCGAGACCCCCCAGATGGGTATGCCTTCGGCGGCGTAGGCCTCGATGAAGCGCACATAGCAGCGGGCCCAGGCCCGGCGGCACTCGGCCCTGAGCGTGCCGCCCTGGTTCATCTGGCCATTGGTCTTCATCCAGGCGGGCGGGCTCCAGGGGGAAGCCAGCAACTTGAGGGGTTCCGCAGCCACTCGCAGAGCCGCTTTGAGGAAGGGAATGAGCGCCTGCCGGTCCCGCGCGATGCTGAAAGAGCTGAGTTCAACATCGCCCGGGGTCTCCACGTGGGCATAGTTGCCCAGCGCGAAGTCGCAGCTGCCCAGGGGCACCCGGCAGAGCGAGTAGCCATGGCCTTCCTGTCGGTCGAAGTAGGCCCACAGCACTTCCTCGCGCCGCGGCGGGCTCAGGCTGAGCCAGGTGACTGCCGCGGCCTCCGTGAAGGCGCCGCCAAAGCCTTCGAGGGTCTGGAACGAGTTTCCCGTCTGCACCCGGATCGCGGGCAGATCCGATCCGTCAACGCTGCCGCCCAGATAGGGCAATTCGGTCAATCGGTAGTCCCCATCACGCGCGGTGAGGAATGAACGCAAGGTGGACCTGGGAGTGGTCGATTTGGACATCAGCTACGGCTGATACTGGTAGACCCTCACGTAATCCACAAGCATCGTCTGGGGAAAGACGGTGGTGCCGTCGGGCGCCCCCGGCCACGAACCAGCTCCGCCCACGGCGACGTTGAGGATCAGGAAGAAAGGCTGGTTAAAGACCCAGGTCGCCCCGCCGGGGAGATTCGCCGGAGTGTAGGTGGCATAGAGGGTCGTATCCAAGTACATCTTGATCTGGCCCGGTTCCCATTCCATCGCGTAAACGTGGAAATCATCCGAGAGGTTGCCGCTGGGCAGGACGATGCTGGTGCTGAGGTTGCTACCGATGAAGGCGGGACCATGGATGGAGCCAACCAAAGTGGCCGGCTGGCTTCCGATGTTCTCCATGATGTCGATCTCGCCGCAAGTCGGCCAAGGGGTCGAAGGGAAGCTTTCCCCCAGCATCCAGAACGCCGGCCACATTCCCTGTCCGAAGGGGATCTTGATCCGGGCCTCGAAGCGGCCATAGGTCTGTGAGAAGCGACCCTGAGTCTTGAGGCGTGCAGAGGTGTAGTTGCACAGGATCCCATCCGGACCTCTGTAGGATTCCTGGAGGGCGGCGATCACGAGATTGCCATTCTGGACCTGGGCATTCAAGGCGCGGCTGGTGTAGGACTCCAGCTCGTTGTTGCCCCAGCCGTTCCCGCCAAGATCGTAGGTCCATTTGGTGCCGTCAGGCAGCGAGCCGTTTGCCCCAGTGAACTCATCGCTCCAGGTCAGCACCCAGGTGGAGCTCTGCACGGTGTTGTAAGACTGGGAGGCGCTGGCCGCAGCGGTATTGGCGACACCCGCGGCATCGGTGAAGGCACCGGCGGAGACGGTGATGAGCATGGTGCCGGTACTGTTGGTCGGCGGCGTGACCACCAGGGTGTAGTGGGTGAGATCGACTAGCGTGGTGCTGGCGGCAGCGGTGCCGTTAGTCACTACGACAGCGCCAACCGGGAAGGCGCTCATGGGCTGGCTGAAGGTGAAGGTCAAGGTGACCGGACCGGTCGCTGCCGTGGCGCTGGTGCCGGTGATGGCCACCGTGGGCGCAGGTGGCGGAGGACCCGAGGCCGAGCCGCCCCCACCCCCGCAACCCAGGAATACGGAAATGAACACAAGCATCGATAGAAGGAGTTTCATTTTAAATTATTTCGATCGGCTTAATGGGGCTTTCCTCAATGCCACTTCCATCCAGCTTGTCATCTTAAGACCATGATCTAACAATCTTAAATGTTAACATTTATAACAATCGAATACATGCTTCGATTATGGCTTCGAGAATAGGTTTCATTAATATTTTGGGCAATGGCCTTTTTTGATTTCCACACACCCAATTTTCACACCACAAATTGACATGGTTTTTACGGGCGCAGGAACTTGGCGAAGATTCCAGGACCGGGAATTCGGCCTAGCCTGCCGGAAATTCTCCCCCATGCCGTGGTCGAGGCAACCGTCAGCATGGCGACCCCTAGGGCTTCCCCAGGACTAGACCCAGTCGCCTCTTGAGTGCTGGCGTCGCGCCGCGGCTGGCCTCCAGTTCGGTGCCCCCGGTCATGCGCACCATGACTCGCGCTCCGCCTCCGGTGGACCGGATCCCCAGCACGGCCTGGGGACGAATCAGCAGGTGGCGATGGATGCGCAGGAGGCCCGCATCGGGAAAGAAGGCTTCCACCTCGCCCAGGCTCCTCCACTTGGTCTTGAAGCGCTCCCCCATGAAGGCCCAGACAGCCTGCTCTTCCGCGAGGAAGTGGGTGGTCTTCGCGAGGGGCAGGAAGAGCACCCCCCCCTCAACTGTGACGGGATAGCGATCCTCCTTGCCTCTCCTTTCCTCAGGATGGGCCTCCTTCCGGCTCCTCCGCTCCTCGGGATAGGCTTCCTCCCTGCCGTGGGCCCTGCGCACACGGGCAAGGGCTTTCACGAGCCTGTCCGTGGTCACGGGCTTCAGTAGGTAGTCCACCGCGTCCAGGTTGAAGGCCTCCACCGCATGTTCCGCAAAGGCCGTGACGAACACTACGGGCAGCCTGGTACTCAAGGATGCGCGGAGACTCAGGCCGTCGATGCCAGGCATCTGGATGTCCAGGAAGAGGGCATCCACCTCTGGGCTGGTGGCCATCCATTCCTCCAGTTCGAGGCCATTGCCGAACGTGCCGACAATGCTGCACCCGCATTCCTCCAGCAGGCGTACGAGCCGCTTGAGATTCAACGGCTCATCATCGGCGAGGGCGATCCGCAGTGCAGGATTCATGGCCCCAAGGGTACTTCAAGACGGAGTTCCGCCACGGTCCATTCCCCCTCCTGGCGCAGATCGAGGGTGGGGCGCGCTTGAGGAAGCAGGGCCAGGCGTTCCCGCAGGTTGCCGAGGCCTGTTCCAGCCTTCGCGCCCCTATCGAGAGGCATGCCGGTGTTCGCCACCCGCAGCAGGAGGCCCATCTCCGTCCGAGCCGCCTCGATGCGGATGATCCCGCCTTCTGGATGCGGAGAGATCCCGTGCTTGACGGCATTCTCCACCAGGGGCTGGAGCAGGAGAGGGGGCACCAGGATCCTGTCCAGGCCATCCTGCCAGGTGACTTCCACTTCGAGCCGTGGCCCCAGCCGGATGGATTCGATGTCCAGGTAGCGCTCCAGCAGGGCCCGTTCCTCTCCCAGAGGAAGACTCAGCGCTGAACCATGCTTCATGAGCATGCGCAGCAGCTCAGTGAGCCCCACCAGGGCTTCCTCAGCTGCCTCGGGATCCTCGTGGACCAGTTCCGTGAGCCCCCCTAGGACATTGAACAGGACATGCGGGTGCATCTGGGACTGGAGCGCCCGGGCACGGGCCTGCCGCTCCCGATCCACTAGGTCGCTCTCGGAACGCTCGACTCTCTCCTTCTCGGAAAGGAACAGCCCCAGCACCAGGGCAAAAGGCAGGTTGAGGAACAGCATCGTCCATTCAGGCCTGGGGCCAGGCGGAGGTGGGGCTGGGCGATCCTCGGCTGGTAGTCTGCCCTGCGGGGGGCGTTCCTCCTCCGGGGCCTGCCGATCGACCTGGGGTCGCCCTTCCGGTGGCCTTCGATCAGCAGGCTCATCCCTGGGTGCGGGTCTGTCCTGGTGAGGGGCAGGTCCCACGGCGTTCTGCACTGGCTTGGCCGGTTGCACGAAGTCGGTGACGCCCCATAGCAACAGCAGCACCCAGGCGGCGTTCCATGGCGCCGCCTGGAGGACTCCCCGCAGGAGCGTGGCCCTTGGCCGCGAGTCCCCGGTCCATTGCCAGGGGATGGGGGCCAGTGCCAAGTGGGCCGTCAGGATCAGGGCTGGCAGGAAGAACTCCCACGCTCCCATGCGCTGAATGGAGACCCCGGCGAGAAGCCTCGCTGGAATCCACAGGATTCCGAAACCGAGGATGACGCCCCAGGTGACCGGGCGGCGGAAGCGGAGGGAGAGCCCCTGGATGATGTCAGCGCTGATCATGGCGGGTTCATTTCTGATTGTCCCTCATGGGAGGATTCGGCATGTACTCGTCGGGGGTCAGCCTGCCGTCGCCATTGAGGTCCAGTTTCTTGAGCAGGTTCGGCGCCTTGGCGATCTCCTGGGCATCGATCACCTCGTTGCCGTTCTCGTCTAGCACCGCATCGAGCGGAGGTCGCGGCCGTTCGAGCGTCACCGGTTTCATCCCCGCTTGGCCTGGTGGCGGTGCGGGTTGCGCCTGGCCGTCAGGCCGCGGGGGGCGATACTCGTCGGGGGTCAGGCGGCCATCTCCGTTCTTGTCCAGCTTCAAGAGGGCCTGGGATGCATTCGCGATTTCATCGGCGTCGATCACACCGTCATGATTCGCATCCAGGACGTCCAGGATGGGGGACAGGAATCGTGGACGGGCCGTTTCCAGAGCGGGCTGACTCTGTCCCTGGACAAGCGACAGCATCAGCGGGAAGAGGACAATTTGAATGGTGACCATGGATCTTCCTCAAATCATAGTCAGAAGAACAGGGGACTTGTGACGACGTCGGAGATGTAGGGCATGAGTAGGGTCAAGTCCGTGATGGGCGCGGAATACAGGAAGGGCGTGGTGCATGTCGTGAAGTTGTAGGGCATTCCGTCTGCGTACGCGCCGGACAGGATGGAGGCACGCAGAGCCGCCAGGTTGGCCTTCTGGTCGGCCGACATCGAGTTGTAGACCTGGGCGAAGACTGTGGCGTAGTGATAGTTGTTCTCACCGTCCAGGTCCCCGTAGGTGCCGGACAGGGCGAGCACTTGGGCATTGGTATCCGCGCTGTTGGCGGTGGAGGTCAGCAGGCTGCGGAGCAGTGTCGCGATCTGGGTCCGGATTCCAACGATGTTTGTCGCACCTGTGTAGAGGTTACTCCGCTGCGTATCCACCAGGCTTGACATGAGGGTGGCCTGACCTGCCGTGACATAGCCTTCCGTGCTGTCAGAGAGTGCCTTCCCAGCCGTGGCGGTGAGGGTCGTGCTGATCTGGTAGCCCTCATGCCCTACCGCTGGAGCATCCTTGATGTAGAAGCCTCCATAGTAGGTGCCGTGTCGCTCGGGGCAGAAATAGACGTCCGCGTCCAGGGCACCGGCGTACCAACTGAAGATGTCCCCGGCGTAGGTCATCACTGCCACAACCACTCCGTTGTCGAGGTCTTTCGTCCTCGCCTGGATGGAATTGAGCTGATCCGTAGTGAGGGTAGGCCATCCGCTGAAGCCCACTGCCTTCATGTGGTCCAGGTAGGCCAGCTGGGTAGTCGTGGAATCGCTGTTGCAGGGGGTCCCACCGGCCATCGATTTGTAGATGTTGGCGTAGAGCAGGGCGCGGTCGAAGGCGATCTGGCCATCGACCTTGTAGAGCGCGTTGGAGGCCTGTTTCACGGCGCTGAGGCTCAGGCCCGTGGTGCCAGAGGGGAGGTGGCCATCCATAAGCCGGCGGAAGCCCTGCATGAGGACGTAACGCTGATAGCCGTAGTTGTTGATGTTGGCCTGCTGAACCTTGCCCAGTGTGATCAGCTGCGCGAGCTGGCTGTCGTTCAGGATGTACAGCACATTGTTGGCACAATTGGTCATGAAGCTGGTGTTGTGCCCCAGGCCGTCGGGGGTATTGTCCCGCAGGTACTGGAAGCCGGTGTAGTCGGCGACCTTGCCGGGAGGGAAGAAGGACTGGGCGTCCAGGTTCCCGGTCAGCATGGCTAGGCCGTCGAAAGCCAGTGTAGTGAGCTGGGCCTCGTCGGAGAGGGTCTGGGTCATGGTGTAGGTGGCGCTGGTTCCAGCGGCGCCCACGACCACGTCCTTGTTGCTAGATCCGGACCCGCCCGCGTTGGTTGCCTTGAGGGTGACCGTAAAGGTGCCTGCCGCCGCATAGGTGTGGGTCGGGCTCTGGAGGGTGCTCGCGCTCCCGTCCCCGAAGGTCCAGTTCCAGGCCGTCGGTGTATTGGTGGACGTATCCGTGAAGGTTAACGCCTGGCCGCTCGTGGCCGTCACGGGTGCCACGGTGAACCCGGCAGTGGGGGCGGAGGTGGTCGTACCGGACTGGACATTCCCGCCGCAGGCCAGGGCGGCAAGGATGCTGAAGGTGGCACCGATGGCCAGGATGAATCGGATTGAACGCATGGTTCCTCCTCAAGATTGCTTTGAAGGGGTGGAATGGCGGGCCAGAAAGACGAGTTACAACAAGACCAAATATGGAGGGTGGCTCCCAGACTTCTAGCTCCTGCTCTGGATGATCGGATTCCCTACACGAACTGCAGGATTTCGGCGACGAACGGCGGCACGTCCGTTCCGTCGGATCTGGCCGCTGTGGGCGCAGGCCCAGCTTTAGGGGCGGGCTCCACCGTCGTTGCCAAAGATGATGGTCGGTACCGCCGATCTTCGGCATCCGGATAGGCGTGAATATGGTTTTTCGAAAAGGCGATCACGAAAAGATTGATGGTCAGGGAAAAAGACGGTAAGTCCTCAACAATTCATCGGCGTTGACTATGAAAAGGAAGTGATCCACCTTTGGGAATGCCTAGGCAACAACCATAATGTGACCACAAGGGGAATGGAACCATATGCTGACCAAAGGGCCATATATCGGTTCCGCGACACAAATGAAGCCCCGAATGGGGCCCCATTTTTATTGGTGGAGGTGGTGGGAGTCGAACCCACGTCCAAGACATGCCGGATGGCGGTTCTTCCACAGGCTTGGTCCGCTCTTGAAACCCCCTGGCGGAGAACGGACGAGCCGCCCAGGACGTGTGCTCCCTGGTCTCGGTCGCCATCAGAGAGCATCGCGGCGACCTATCTGGTGCCTCCGTCCGGCAGGCCGAAGCCACCCTTTCGGAGGTTTAACGAGCCCGGTACCCAGAGATCCCGGGGACTCGCTCGGAGCCTAGGTTGCCCTAGGCAGCGAGAGCCAGTTCGAAGTTATCGTTGGCAGTTTGATGTGGGCGGCTTGATGAGGGGGCCAGCCGTCCAACCCCCGCCTGCACCGTGCACCTGGATCACGACCTGTCGAAACCGGTCACCCCCGTGGTGTGGTATCGCTCAACCGGGCCCCCGCGAGGGTTCGGATCGAGCGGATCCTGAGTATGGGGGGAGGCAGGGGGAGGCGCAAGGAGCCGTGCTACTTTCCCTGCTGCTTGCGCGAGGTCACGGTCTCGCCGCCGATGCCCCAGGTGTCAGTGTCCACTTCGTCGATGACCACCACCGTGGTCTGGGGGTTTTTGCCGAGGACATCCACCAGGAGCTGGGTCGTCCCCTTGATGAGCGATGCCTTCTGTTCGGCCGTGGCGCCGTCGCGGGTGATGCGGATGTTGACGTAGGGCATGACGGCCTCCAGGGATGAAGCATAGGTTGGATCAGAGGGGATGGAGGGCTTTTCTCTGGAGAACCGCCAGGCTGTCGCCAGCGGCGAAGCGCCAGGGTCGGGCCCGGTGCTCCGCCGTGGCAAAGCCGATGCCCAGACGGTGCCCCGTCAGGATCGTCCTGGGTGGGAGTCCAGCCCGCAGTTCCAGGCCGCCCGGGGCCAAGAGGTCATGGCCGTCGAAGGCCCCATCCAGTCCAAGCGCCTGGGCCACCTTGCCGGGCCCTGCGCAGAGTTGGGGCGTTTCCTTGGCGGCTTTCCTCTGGGCCAGCACACAACCAAGACCCGCCATCACCTCGGCGCCGCGAATAAGCACAGCCGAAGCCTCGCCTTCGGGGCCCGTCACCACGTTCAGCATCCAGTGCACGCCGTAGCAGAAGTAGAGGTAGGCCCGGCCCGGCGGCCCCCACATGGGCGCGTTGCGGGCGGTGCGGCCGTGGCGCGCGTGACTGGCGGAGTCCTCCGGCCCGCCGTAGGCCTCGACCTCCGTGATCCGGAGCGTGACCTCATCACGCACCAGCAGACAGCCCAGCAGGGCCGGGGCAGCGAATTGGGGTGGGGCGTTCAAGTGCATGTTCCATCCGGGCTCGGGCCGCTGCGCTGCCCGAGTTAGAAAAAGCATTCCACGAAACAGGGCCCGCAGCGCGGGCCCTGTTTCTCACTCGGATCGCCCAGCGGTCCGAGCAATTCAGACTCAGTCCTGCTTCAGGTTCTTCAGGCTGACTTCGTAGCGCATGAAGGAGATGCCCCAATTGCCGTCGGGCTTCTTGATGCAGCTGACCGTGAGGATCTTGGTGTCACCGAAGCCCAGCGCCATGTCCTTCACGATGGTCGTGGAGCCGTACTGGCGGCCGGCGGTGTTGTCTGTGATGCCCATGTGCTTCAGCTTCCGCCAGCTCTGGGTAGTGAGGCCCTTGGTCAGCCGGTAGATGCCCGCGTTGAAGGCAAGCCGTGCGTCCTTCACCGGATAGTCATCGGAGGGCCCGCCTGGCAGGGTGTCCAGCTTGGCTGCCAGGTGCTCGATGCCCAGGCCCTTGATCTCCTCGGGGGTGAGTTCCAGGCCCAGGGTCTTAGCATCCTGGTGGAAGTGCATGGCGCCGGAATACACGATGTCTGGCGTGATCGGCGCGATCACCGCAGCCTGCTTGTAGTCCTTGCGCACGGCCATGTACTGGAGGCTGTACAGGATGTCGGCGGGCTCCTTCGGAGGAGCGGGGGCGGTAGTGGGGACCTCGTCTCCGCCGCAACCGATGTAGGCGGGCACGAGGAGCAGGCTGGCCAGGGGAAGCAGCAGGGAGCGGCGCATGGGGGGTCCTCCGGATGGGTCAGGCTGACTGGATGGTGGAGTCTTCGAGCTGCGCTGCCAAGGGAAATTGATCACAATCAGGTCTCATATCAGAGCCCGACGGTGCCGCGATGGGACCAGCCGGGATGCACCGCAAGGAACGGCCCGCAGGGCAACGTGGTTCGTTGTTCAAGGGACGTGACGCCGCGGAGCGTCCGGCTGGCCTCATCCCTCTGGGCGAGGGGTGGCGGGCTTCTCGATGCTTCGTCACGCTCGTCGCGCGTAGTACCTGCTACGCTTCGACTCGCCTTCCTCGCCTCACTCGCCCGGCACCCCTCGCGCGGCAGCGTGGGGCTCTGATATGAGACCTCAATCATGTATCCAATTGGCCTCATCGCCTTCGGCCGCCTCCGCCTGGAGCCCTGCCGTGGCCTTGAACAGCATTACCTCGACATGCTGCGCCCCTACGCCCGGATGGAGGTGATGGAACTGCCCGAAGGCAAGGGCGATCCCGTGCGGCAACTGAAAGACGAAGCCGAGCGCCTGCGGCCCCGGTTGGCTGCCGCCTCGTGCCCGGTGCTGCTCACGCCGGAAGGCAAGCTCCGGGACAGCGGGGGCTTGGCCCAGTGGCTGGTGGAGCGCATGAACCGCGGCGAAAAGCTGGCCTTCGCCCTGGGCAGCAGCCACGGATTTGATCCCGAGTTCAAGAAGGAGATCCGCGAGCAGATGAGCCTGTCGCCCATGACCTTTCCCCACGAACTCACCAGGGTGATGTTCCTGGAGCAGCTGTACCGGGCGTTCACGATCATCCGTGGCAAGGACTACCACAAGTAATTCGCTCTTTTTCCGCCTCGAGATCAAACTGATTCGATGGCACATCCCATGGACCGCTATTTCGCCCCGCCGGAGGGCCGGATCTTCTCCTGCTTCCCGGAGGCGGAAGACCGGCCCGGCCAGCGGCGCATGGCGGAGCTGGTGCACAACACCGTCGTGGCTGGGACGGCCCTGTTCCAGCAATGGCGGGATCAGGGCTCTGAGCCCGAAGCGAAACCCCCAGCTGTCATCCAGGCCGTGGAAGCTGGCACGGGCACCGGGAAGAGCCTGGGCTACCTGATCCCGGCCCTGGCGGCCGGACGGCATCCCATTCTGGTGGCCACGCGCACGAAGCAGCTGCAGCGCCAGTTGCTGGAGGAGGATGTGCCCAGAGCTGCGGGCATCCTGGGCCGCCCCATCAAGGCCGTGCTGGCCAAGGGCCGCGCCAACTACCTCTGCCGCACGGCCTGGGAGTCGGTGTCGTCCGACCCCAACCTCGAAATGACCCGCACCGACCAGCAGCTCTGGCTGGCCCTTCAGCGCTGGACCCTCGAGACCCGGGATGGCGACCGCGAAGGCCTGGGCCGCTTCGGCGAGGGCGAATCGCCCCTCTGGGACCGGGTCAACGCCCGCGCCGAGCGCTGCACGGGTCGCCAGTGCCCCCGGTTCGAGGACTGCTACCTCACGAGACTACGGGCGGAGGTGGCCGAGGCCGATCTCATCATCGTCAACCATGCCCTGCTGCTGGCGGATCGCGTGCTGCGCGAATCCGCGTTCGGCCAGGTGCTGCCCGATGCCCCGGTGCTCATCCTGGACGAGGCCCACGACATGGAAGAGCAGCTCACGGAGAGCTGCTGCGAGGCCTGGTCCAGCCGCGCCATGAACCTGCTCTTCACCGACCTGCGCGCCGCCGCGAAGGATCGGGGCGCGGGGCTCGCAGGCCTGCTGGAGCCCTGGGAGCGGGCCTGGGGGGAGATCCTCTCCTGGGTGCCACTGGAAGGCGGTGTGCTGCCCCTGACGAGTCCCGGTCCCGAGATGCGGGCCCTGGCGGACGCGGTGGGCGCCTGGGTGGAGGCGGGTCATCCGCTGCGGCTGGAGGCGCGGCGGCTGGCTGCCGCCGATCCCGAGAACCCTCAGTGGCTGCGGCTCGCGGAGCGCGTGGGCACGGCCTTCGCGCGCATGGAACAGATCTTCGCGCAACCCGAAGGCTGGGTGTCCACGCTGAACCGCGAGGGTGCGAACCTGGTCCATTTCAAGTCCAATCCCGTGGATGTGCGCCCCTTCTTCCATCAGCATGTACGCTGCGGTTTCGAGAGCGTGGTGCTCACCAGCGCCACCTTGCGCGACGGCCGCGGCTTCAATGGCCTGGGCCTCCGCCTCGGTTTCACGAAGCCCGAGGTGGAAGCCGCCGAGCACGTGGAGAGCCCCTTCGACTTCGAGGCCCAGGGCCTGCTCTTCGTGCCGCCGGGCCTACCGGAGCGCCGCGCGGGGGGCGGCGGCGTGGGTGATCCCGCCTGGATCGAGGCTTCGCTCTCCGCCATGGAACGCATGCTGCGAGCCAGCCGGGGCCGGGCTCTCCTGCTCTTCACCAGCCGCAAGATGCTGGCGGCCTTCCGGCCCCGACTGGAAGCCGCCCTGCCGGAGCTCACCTTCTTCGTTCAGGGCGATGGCCTGTCGCGCACCCAGCTGCTGGAGCGCTTCCGCGCCACCCCCTCGGCGGCCCTGCTGGGGCTCGCCAGCTTCTGGCAGGGCGTGGACCTGCCGGGAGATGCCTTGAGCCTGGTGGTGGTGTCCTCGCTGCCCTTCGCGCCCCCCGACGATCCCGTACTCCAGGCCCGCATCCGAGAGGCGGATGCCCAGCGGGACGGCCTCGGGTTCATCGGCATCCAGGTCCCCCAGATGACCCTCAAGCTCAAGCAGGGCATCGGCCGCCTCATCCGCACGCGCACCGACCGCGGCGTGGTCGCCGTGCTGGATCCGCGCCTCATGCTGCCCAGCGAGGACCGGCTCGGCAAGCGCTATGCCGCCCAGGTGCGTGCCGCTCTGCCGCCGTTCCCGGTGACGCGGGACTGGGAGCGGGTAGAGGCCTTTCTCTCTTTGCTCTAGCGAGCCGTTGCAGGCCTAGCAGCTGACGGTGTGCTGGAGGATTTCCCGCAGCACCGCGGACATCTCGGGCCATGAGAAGGGCTTGGTCATCATGCGGGCGATGCCGCGGCTGCTGGCCCGCCGGGCATCCATGCCGGCCTGGAAGCCCGTGCAGAGGATTACGGGAAGATCCGGTCGGATGGCCACCAGGCGGGCGGCGAGAACATCCCCTGGAGTGCCCGGCATGGTCAGGTCGGTGATGACCAGGTCATACCTCTGGGGATCCTTCCAGAAAAGGGCCAAGGCTTCATCGGGGTTGGTCTGGGTATCCACTTCATAGCCCATGTGCTGGAGCATTTCCTGGGCCAGTTCGCACAGGGTGGGCTCATCGTCCACGAACAGGATGCGCCCGGAACCGTGCTGGATCACTTCCGGTGGGCGCGGCGTGGGTTCGGTTGTTGCGGTGGCGATGGGTAAGTGGACCTCAAAGGTGGAACCCCGGCTCGGGTTGGAGTCGACGGAGATGCTCCCCCCCAGCGTCTTCAGAATCCCGTGGACCACCGCGAGACCCATACCCGTCCCGCCCGCCTCCTGGCGGGTGGTGAAGAAGGGCTCGAAGATGCGCCTGGCCACTTCGGGAGACATGCCACAGCCGGTGTCTCGCACGGAGAGCCGGACAAAGGGACCTGGCTGGATTCCCCGCTGGGAGGCGGCGGAGGGATCCAGGACCACCTCATCCAGGCGGACTTCCAGGACTCCGGAGCCGCCGTGCATGGCCAGCACGGCATTGGTACAGAGGTTCACGATGATTCTGTGGATGTCTGTGGGGTCCGCCAGGACGCTCGATGCTGAGTCAGCCTCGCTGCGGATCACGATGGAGGCAGGTACCGTCGCCCGGATGAACCTCAGGGCCTCCTTCAGGATCAGGCTGAAGACCACGGGCTCAGCGCGCTGGCTCTTCTCCCGGTTGAAGACCTGGATCTGGTGGACCAGATCTTTCGCCCGGGTGGTGGCCAGAAGAATGCCTTGCAGGGGGCGGTGCAGGTCCGACTGCGGCGGGGTCTTGAGGAGGGCCAATTCGGTGAACCCTCGAATGGCCGTCAGGATGTTGTTGAAGTCGTGGGCGATGCCCCCCGCCAGGGTGCCGATGGCCTCGATGCGGCTGGCCTGGGCCAGGTGGGCCTCCAGTTCCACCTGATGCGTCACATCCCGCTGGGAGGAGACATAGCCCAGGATCTCGCCCCCGGCGCCCCGGATGGCGGAGATGCTGGCATCATGCAGGCGCGTCTGGCCATTCTTGTGGCGGTTGGTGAAGCGCCCGCGCCAGATCCCCCGGGCCTGAAGGGTGCTCCATAGCTCCGGATGGGGCGTGGGGTTGTCCGGATGTCTCAGGATCTGCACGGGGAACTGACCGATGGCCTCCTGCGGGGAGAACCCCGTGGTTTCCTCGAAGGCAGGGTTCACGTATTCGATGCGCCCCTCCGCATCGGTCACGATCAGGATGTCCCCGGCCTGCTCCACGGCGGTGAAGAGCCTCGCTAGGAGCCGCTCCGACTTCCGCTTCTCGGTGATGTCCTGGTCGGAGCCGCGATAGCCGCGGAGGGAACCATCGGCGGCCAGGATGGGGATTCCGTTGGTAACCACATCGAGGACGCGCCCGTCCTTGGCGACCATGGGGTTGTAGAGATCCCGGAAGACGCCCTTCTGATGGAATGTCTCGAGGGTCTTGAGCCGGAAGGCCTCCCGGCCCTGCTCGGGATGAAGGTCGTAGAAGTACAGCTTTCCGATCACTTCTTCTTCCCGGTAGCCAAGCAGGGAGGCGCAGGCCGGGCTGAGGTAGGTGTAGAGACCCGAGGCATCCACCTCCCAGATGAGCTCGCCCGTCAGGCCCGAGATCTGGGAGAAGCGTTCCTCGCTCTCCCGGAGGGCCTGCTCCGCGGCCCGATGGCGATGTCGTCGCTGGGCCTCCTCCAGTTCCCGCTCGATGGCGGGGAGGAGGCGTTCGAGCCGGTCCTTCCGGACGAAATCCTTGGCGCCCGATCGCATGATGTCCGCGGCCAGTTCTTCGCCGAGGGCGCCGGAGACGAGGATGAATGGCAGGTCCTGACCGCTCGCCTGCAGCAACTGCAGGGCGTCCATGCCGGTGAAGCCGGGGAGTGAATAATCGGAAAGGATGAGGTCCCAGGTCCCGGTCTCCAGGGCCGCGGCAAAGGACCGGGCGTCCTGGACCCGCTCGGCCTCGATCGGACGAACGCCCTTCCGGAGGGCCCGGAGAATCAGGGCGGCATCGTCGTCGACGTCCTCGACGAGTAGGACCCTCAGGGTTTCGCTCATCCCGGACTGCCGCCATGAGGGACGCCCTGGTTCAGCACCAGCCAGTACAGGCCCAGTTGCCGGATGGCCTCGGTGAACTGATCGAAGTCCACCGGCTTACGGATGTAGCTGTTGGCACCCAGACGGTAGCTCTCTACGATGTCGCGGTCCTCGCTGGAGGTGGTCAGCACCACCACCGGGAGCAACGAGGTCCGTTCGTCGGCGCGGATCCGCTGCAGCACTTCCAGGCCATGCAACTTCGGGAGCTTGAGGTCGAGCAGGATCACCTCGGGAAGATCCAAGGGGTTGCGGGCCTGATGGGTGCCTTCGGCATGAAGGAAGTGCAGGGCCTCCTCCCCATCCCGGACCACCACCACCTCGTTCGCGATGCAGTTCTTCTTCAAGGCACGCAACGCCAGGGCGACATCATCGGGGTTGTCCTCCACCAGCAGGATGTACTTGCCCATGGGTTACTCCTAGAGGGCGAAGAAGAAGGTAGTGCCCCGGTCGACCTCGGACTGCGCCCAGACCCGCCCGCCATGGCGGAGGATGATGCGCTGCACGGTGGCCAGACCGATGCCCGTGCCTTCGAAGTCCTCAGTTGCGTGCAGGCGCTGGAACGTGCCGAACAGCTTGTCGGCGTACTTCATGTCGAAGCCCACCCCATTATCCCGGACGAAGAATACTGTCTGCCCGTCCTGGAGGAGGCTGCCGAATTCGATGCGGGCCTCGGGCCGGGTCGAGGTGAACTTGAAGGCATTGCCCAGCAGGTTGTCCAGGACGGCCCGGAGCAGGGTGGGATCGCCTGCAGCCTTGAGGCCAGGGGCAATCAGGAAGGTTACCGGACGGTTCGGGACTCCGGCCCTCAGCTCCTCGGCGGTCTCCTGGGCGAGGGCACTCAGGTCGACCTCGCGCCGCTCCAGCTCCCGGCGGGTCAGGCGCGACAGCTGGAGCAGATCCTCGATGAGATGGCCCATCCGGGTGCACCCGGCGCGCACGCGGTCCAGATAGCCCTTGCCCGCCTCGTCGAGGTGCTGGCCGCAGTCCTCCTGCAGGGCCTGGCTGAAGCCATCGATGGCGCGGAGGGGGGCGCGAAGGTCGTGAGAGACGGAGTAGGCAAAGGCGTCCAGCTCGCGGTTGACGGCGCTGAGCTGGGCGGTGCGCTCTTCCACCCGGCGTTCCAGGGTCAGATTGAGGTCCAGCACGGCTGCTTCCGCGTGGCGCCGTTCCTGGATCTCCACTTCCAGCTCCCGGGTCCGGCTCTGCACCATGCCGCGCAGGCGGGTGTTGAACACGAAGAGCAGCAAGAGCCCGAACAGTCCCCCAGTCACGGCGGCGCTGGCGATGGCGGCGGTCTGGATCTCCCGGGACACGGGAGCGCGGATGATCTCCACGGCGCGGATGATACCCACCTTCTCGTTGAACCCGCCCTCGCCCGGGTAGAGGGCCTGGAGTCCCGCCGGCGCCTCGGTCCTCCGGCCGTGGCACCGGAGGCAGGCCTTGGTGTTCTCGAGGAAAGGGACCGCGCGCAGCAGGAACTGCTGCCCTTCCAGGGTGACCATGGAGCGGACTTCGCGGAGGCTGCGGTCCTGGTTGAAGCGGTGGATGAGATCGCTCTCCAGGGGGGTGGCCCGGTTGACGGGATTCCTGGGATTGTCCGCAGCCATCTTGTAGTAGATGGCCGGCAGGCCGTCCGCCACCCGCTCTTCGTTGAAGAAGCCATGCATCACTCGGACGATGTAGGACGAGGACAGGATCACCGGCGAATAGAAGTTGTTCGAAATGCTGCCATCCTCCATGGCCCGGTAGAACTCCGGGTGCATCGTCCGCTGGATGTATAGGTGGAGTCCCCGGTGGGACAGCAGCACGTCCCGAATGTTCGCCTCGGCCTGGTGCAGCACGTAGGCCCTGGCTGCGAAGTAGGTGCCAAGGGCCATGACCATGGCAGCCAGGAGCGGGATGCCGACCCATCCAAGTACCCGGAGGAACCCGGGGACCCTTATCGTCTGCACCCGCTTCATCCAAAGGCTCCAATACGCGGAGACCCCACTCAAGGAGGCCTCAAGGTCAAGTATCGGCCTTCTCTGCCCGGTCTTGAAATGCGGCCGAAGGATCCAGCTAACCTGCTGTGGAGGCCTCTCATGCCGCTGCGGTTCCAGCCCCTCCTTCTGCTCATCCTTGTCTCGCTCGCCTCCCTGCTCCGGGCGCAGCCCCTTTCCATCGCGGCGGCGGCGAACCTGAAGGCGGCCATGGACGCGCTCGGGCCCGCTTTCGAGGCGAAGCACCTGGGTGTCAGCCTGCAGATCAGCCTGGGGGCCTCGGGCAGCATCACGACCCAGATCCAGCAGGGGGCGCCCTTCGATCTGTTCCTTGCCGCGGACGCCGAGTTCCCCGAGCGCCTGGTGGCCGCGGGTCTGGTGATCGGCGAGAGCTTCCCCTATGCCACGGGGCGGCTGGTGCTCTGGGTCCGCAGGGACGCAGGCCTTGACCCAGCCAGGGAGGGTCTCAAGGTCCTGCTGCGTCCCGCCGTGAAGCGCATCGCCATCGGCAACCCGGCAGTGGCTCCCTTCGGCCGCAGTGCCGAGGCTGTGCTGAAGTCCGCAGGATTGCTTGAAGCCGTGCAGGCGAAGCTCGTCTTCGGCGAGAACATCGCCCAGGCCGCCCAGTACCTCCAGACCGGCGCCGCCGAGGCGGGCCTCATCAGCTCCTCCCAGGCCCTGGCGCCCGCCCTTGCTTCGGGGCTAGTCTGGACCGTGCCCCAGCAGCTGTACCCCGTGCAGAAGCAGTGCGGGGTCATCCTCAAGCGTACTAATCAGCCCGCGCTGGCGGCCGCCTTCAAGGCCTACCTGCTGAGTCCGGAGGGCCAGGCCGTCCTTGCCAGGCAGGGTTACGGGGCACCATGATTCAGTCCGGAACTACCGCATGATTCCCGCCGCACCCTGGATGGACTGGAGCGCCGCCGCCCTGAGTGTGCGGCTCGCGTGCAGCTGCGTGTTCCTGCTGGCGCCCCTGGGCATCGCCCTGGCCTGGCCCCTGGCCTATGGGCGGTTCCGGGGCAAGCTGCTCCTGGAAGCGGTCCTGCTGATGCCGCTGGTCCTGCCGCCCACGGTGTTGGGATTTTACCTGCTCCAGTCCTTCGGCCCGAGAAGCCCGCTGGGGAAGCTCTGGGAGGTCATCACGGGCGGCACGCTGGTGTTCTCGTTCTCCGGACTGCTCATCGCCGCCCTGCTGATCAACCTGCCGTTCTTCCTGCAGCCCCTGGTCGCGTCCCTGGGGGGCGTGGACCGGCGTCTGCTGGAAGCCGCCGCCACCCTTGGGCACGGCCGGATCAGCACTTACCTTCGGGTGGCCCTTCCGCTCTCCTGGCGGGGTCTCCTGGCGGGAGCCATCCTGGCGTTCGCGCATGCCATCGGCGAATTCGGCGTGGTCCTGATGGTGGGCGGCAACCTGCCGGGCCGCACCCGGACGCTGTCCATCGCCCTTTTCGATCAGGTCCAGGCCTTCGAGCTAGGGGCCGCCCACCGCACCGCCCTGGTGCTGCTCTCCTTCGCCTTCCTTGTGCTGCTCTCCACCGCCTGGCTGCGGGCGCGGGAGCCGAGATGAAATTGACGGTGGATGTCCAAAAGAAATTCGTGAATGGTCCCTCGATCCAGGCGGTCCTGGACCTGGATCTGGACCACTTCGGGATCACGGTTCTGTTCGGGCCCTCAGGCTGCGGCAAGACCACACTGCTGCGGCTGATCTCAGGCTTGGAAAGACCTGATGCAGGGGCCATCTGCCTGGACGGTTTGCCCTGGTCCCGGGGGTCGGAGCAGATGCCCGCCCACTGCCGGCGCGTGGGCTACGTCTTCCAGGAGGGCGCCCTTTTCCCCCACCTCAGCGTGGGCGCCAACATCGCCTTCGGGATGGGCAAGAACGCCGCGGACTCCGGCCGGGTCGCCGAACTGATCCGGCGGGTGGGGCTGACTGGACTGGAACAGCGGCGTCCCGGGGAGCTCTCCGGCGGCCAGAAGCAGCGGGTGGCCCTGGCCCGGGCCCTGGCCCCGAAACCGAAGCTGGTCCTGCTGGACGAGCCCTTCGCGTCTCTGGACCGGCCGGCGGCGGAGCAGCTGCGGCACGAACTGCGCGCCATGCTCCGGGCCGATGGCATCCCCGCGTTGCTGGTCACCCACGACCGGCACGAGGCTCTGAGCCTGGGGGATCACATGCTCCGGATGGAGGCGGGCCGCATCGTCCAGGCGGGCCGCCCTGAGGATGTGCTGTCGGGCGCTGCGACAGAGCAGGACGAGCTTGGCTCCGAGTCGGTGGCCCGCGCCCGGGTGGTCGGGCGGAGGGAGGGCTTGCTGTGCCTGGAGGTGGGAAGTGCTCAGCTCTTCGCGCCCGACCCCGGCGGCGAATTCGGCCAGGCCCGCCTCTGCATCAGAAGTGAAGGCGTCACCCTGGAGCGGCAGGCCGGCGGGCCTGTCAGTTCGCGCAACCATCTCGCGGCCAAGATCGTGGCACTGGAGCTTCGGGGCGCCCTGGCCCGGGTGCGCCTGGACTGCGGGTTCCCCCTGGAAGCTCTGGTGACGAGCTGGGCTTGCCGGGATCTGGGCCTCGGGGTGGGTGATGCCGTCACGGCCCTCGTGAAAGCCACGGCCATCCAGGTAGTCCCTTTGGATGAGGAACCGTAAGGCCCTCACTTCTTGGGAACAAAAGGCAACTCAACCTCACCTCCGTTTCGAGGTCTATACCTAGAAACTGGAGAACGCCATGCCACGGGGCAACCTGAAATCGTCATTGCTGCTGGTGGGAACCCTGGGCATGGTCGAGGTTCCCGAAGAGGCGGCCCCTAGGACCGCGGCGATCGCCACCCGACCGGCCCCCCCGACCGAGGGCATCGCCAAGGTGGTCCAGCTCTGGGCCTCAGCTTGGCTCGATGGCAACACGGAGGCCATGTTCGCCTGCCTCCACCCGGGCCTCGCCAAGCACGTTCTGGGATTGGAGCTGCCTTCCAGCTCCGAAGCCCTGCAACAGATCATCGGGGTCCAGGCCCTGCTTGGGAACGCCGTCCGGGATCGCCTCTCTGCCGCCGACGTGTGGGTGTTGGACGTTCAGGGCCGCAGTGGCAGCGCCCGGGTGGATCTGGGCCCGTGGACCGCCTTCATCCATCTGGCCGCCCACCACGACGGCTGGGCGATTGCCAACGTGCTTTGGGAGTGGCGAAGCTAGCGCGGGGGCCTCTTTCATCCTGGGCCGAGGATCCGAATGAGAGCGGGTCAGGCCACCAGGGAAATTTAAAAGAACAAGCCGATTGGGGGTGGCATCCTCAGGACGATGCAGTGAGATGCCATGAACCTGTTGCCCGGGCCTTCGGTGGTCCGCCCCATGCTGCTCCTCGCTTGTGTCTTGGCGCAGGGACAAGTAGCTGCCCGCAAGCCATCCGTGCCTACCGCCACTCCCGGCAAAGGCATCCTGCAGCAATGGACTGGTGAGGTGGCGCAGATCCTGGCGCAGGTCTCCCCGGCAGTCGTCCAGATTCGGGTGCCGGTTTCGGAGTTTCCGAGGAAACCAACCGAACCGAGGCGGCCATGGTCGAACGCCAGCACAGCCTGGCTCCGGGGTCATCGTGGCTCCATCCGGTTTCATCCTCACCAACGAGCATGTGATCCATGGAGCCCAGCGGGTCAGCGTGCTGCTCCCGGCGCTTCCGGGCGCCCGGCCGACCACACCTGATTCCATGCGCCGGCGGACCTTCGAAGCCAAGGTGATCGGCAGTCAGGCCGAAGTCGATCTGGCTCTGCTGAAAATCGAGGCCACGGATCTGCCATTCCTCGCCTTGGGAAAGGCCGGCCCCGCCGCCGACTCCGGCCTGAAGGCCGGGGATGTCATCCGGTCCATCAACCAGACTCAAATCGACTCCCTGAAGACGCTCAGGAAAGTCGTCCGCGCCTTCAAGCCCGGGGATGCCGTCGCCCTTCAGGTGGAGCGGGACGGGAAACTGTCCTACCTTTCCTTTGAAATGGAATAGAAGGTCATGAATGCAGGGAAGTTTTTCATGGGTCGGCCGTCAATGGACGCAACCAATCCGGTTTGGCCGGTGTCTAATGCCGCAGGAGGTGCACCATGAAGACCCTGAAGAGCACCCTGGTCATGCTGACGACGCTTGCGAACCTATCGGTAGCTGCGGTGGCTCAGGAACCGGACCGAACCCCGGTCAGGACCAACTCCCAGGCCCCTCCGCCTGCTGATCCCGCCACTCCGGCGCCCACCACCCCCCCGCCTCCGCCCCCGGCGGTGCTCCCCAAGCCCCCTGCTGAGCAGCCCCAGGGACCCGCCCAGCCGAAGCCTGCGGAAGACGGACAGTGGGTCTACACGGCCCAGTACGGGTGGGTGTGGATGCCCTATGGGGACAAGTACACGCACCTGCCGCCGGATGGATCCACACCGAACATGTATGTCTACTACCCGGAGGCCGGGTGGTGCTGGGTGGTCGCGCCCTGGCTCTGGGGTTGGGGGCCTAGTCCCTATTTCGGCCTGTGGGGCCCTCGTTATTTCGCCTGGTTCGGAGTTGGGCTGGGCCGCTGGTACGGCTTCGGTGGAGTCTACCGGTCCTATGGGTGGGGCGGCCGGGCCTACTGGGGCGGCGGCCGCTGGAACGGCGTCAGCCGCTCCTATGGCGGGTTTGGTCGAGGTGGGGGTTTCCGGGGCGGTGGCTTCTCCCGGGGGCTGGCCCCTGGCTGGCGCCGGTAGGCTGCCAAGGGAATTCCGCCTGAATAAACCGTTAGACCCGTAAAACACTTCTCATCCACGCATGCGCCTTACCAACGCTTAGGAGACCCGTATGGGCCTTGTTTACCGGATCGTTCTGCCTTGCCTGATCGGGGGTGCTCTGGGCCTCACGATGCTCAACTGCTCAGGCCATTCCAGCGCCCCGCCAGCCATTGCGTCCTCCACCTCCTCCTCCGGCTCCTTCACCCCCGCCCAGGCCCCCATCAACAGCAGCCTGTTCATTTTTGGCTCTGGCTTCACTGGCGCCACGAGCGTCACCATCGGAGGTGTGTCGGCCCCCTTCGCGGTGTTTAACGACACTGAGATCCAGTCCACGGTGCCTGCTAACGCTCAATCAGGCCTCATCGTGGTCACGACGCCTGCCGGCACCAGCACGAGTCCCACGGCCTTCTACGTTACGCCGACCATCACTGGCATAGCCGACATCACCTACCCCGCGCTTGGTTCAACCCTGAACCGCGGAGATTCGGTGACCATCGCCGGCTCGGGCTTCATTGGTGCGACCGCCCTGGTCTTCTACGGTCCTGCCTCCGCCCCCCTCAGCACCCCGCAGCCCACCTACACGGTCGTCAATGCCAACCAGATCACCACCACCGTGCCCACCGGCATCCAGGT
The DNA here is from genome assembly GCA_903873655.1 of uncultured Holophagaceae bacterium. Classification (GTDB taxonomy): domain Bacteria; phylum Acidobacteriota; class Holophagae; order Holophagales; family Holophagaceae; genus Geothrix. The sequence goes on from CAIQPH010000216.1 coordinate 25,616, forward strand.
TGGAGCGGGATACGTCCTCACGATCACCGTCCCGGGACCCTCCGGGGGCACCATCAACAACCTTCCCCCCGACAATGGCCTCCCAAATCCGCCCTTCACCATCCAGTGAGTAGGGACAGTTTCCTCCATTCTCCGACGGTGATCTTTTTGACCGCCGTGACTGTCCTCGGGGTGGTCGCCATGGTGGATGCCGTCACGTTCTATGAGTTCGGCTTTTCTGCTTTCTATGTCATCCCCGTGCTCATCGCGACCTGGGGTGTAGGCACCTCCCGGGGTCTGGGCTTTGCCCTGCTCTCAGCCTGCTGCTGGTACTGCGTGGACCTGACCTCGGGACGTCCACTCACACGCGAGTTCTACCGGATCTGGGATGCCATCAACCACCTGCTGTCCTTTTCGCTGGTGGCCGTGGTCACCGGGAGACTGAGGCTGGCCTACCGGCGGGAGCAGGCGCTCCGCGAGAACCTCGACCTGACCTTGCAGAACGTGAAAGAGCTCCAGGGACTGCTGCCGGTCTGCGCCTGGTGCAGGAAGATCCGGGACGACGAGGGCTACTGGCAGGAACTGGAGTCCTACCTGAAACCCAGGACGAAGGCCGACTTCACCCACGGGATCTGCCCGGACTGTGCCGCCAAGGAATTGGGCGTTGAGATGGAGCGTCAGCCCTAGACGTAGTTTGTCGCCGTAAAGTCCGACCGGCAGGGATGGCAAAGATGGGTTCGATGCCTAATCAATCGAACAGCGCCCCGCTGTCCATATCCCCGATGGGGCACCAGGCTCATTGAAATATTTTTTAAATTCAATTATTGTTTTTTACAATGAATATATTGACAACTCCAACTAGACTGTTGCCACCCACCAGGAGGCAACATGCAATTTTCCTGTTCCTTGCTTGTCCTCGGCTGCGCCCTCAGCCTCACCCTCGGGGCCGCCGACAAGCCCTTCGAGCTGAAGGCGGGCGACGCCATCCCCTCCAAGATCATCTACACGGACCACCTGGGCCCCTTCAAGCACGACCTGCCGGCAGTACTGCCCCTGGTGGTGGTGAGCTTCCAGACCCAGGCCACGGAAAAGGGGCGCGGGGGAGGCATCTTCAGCTCCGGCACCCTGCAATACACCCTCGACGGCATCTCTCCGTTGCTCATGCAGAAGATCACCGACCAGGTGCAGGAAGCCCTCGAGGCGGAACTGAAGGCGGGGGGCTGGCAGATCATTCCTGCCGAGAAAGCCGTGGAGCTGGATGCCTATAAAGCCTGGGCAAAATCTCCGGACCCCAGTGGCGGTGAGGCGGAGCGTTCCGTGATCGCCAGAGGCAAGGGCGTCAATTCGCTCTTCGCCTCCAAGGAATTGGAGCGGGTCTTCGTGGGGGGCAAGCGACCCCTGGTGGGCAACGGCACGGTGCTGGGTGGGTGGGCCGGAGCTCCCGCGATCTGCAAGCTGGGCCTGGCCCTCAATGCCAAGGTCATCCTCTTCCGGGCCCTCGTGAACTTCGCCAACATTGAGACTGGCAAACGTGGCCTCTTCACCGGAAACCAGAGCTGGAAGAGCAGTACCGTCCTCGAGGTCAGTTATGCCGAGCTGGATGTCTATCCCCCCGATGCCAGTGGCGCCACTCCAGCCCGACTCCACACGGAAGTGCCCGTCACGATGTTTTCCGACTTCATCACGGATGCCAAAAGGGACGGGAGTCACCACACCCTCACGGCGAATCCCGAGCGTTACGAGAAGGACACCGTGGAGGCCCTGCGCGCCGTGGCCAAGGGTTTCGCGGCTGTGTCGAACAAGTAGGGCCTTGCCGCCCTACTCCTCCGTCCTCAGCCGGTAGCCTACGCCCGGCTCGGTCTGGAGGTACTTCGGCCGGGAGGGTTCCGCCTCGAGCTTGTGGCGGAGCTGGGTCATGTAGACACGGAGATAGAGGGGCTGCGCACCCGCGGCCCCACCCCAGACTTCCTTCAGCAGCTGCCGGTGGGTGACCACTTTTCCCGCATGCCGGATGAGGGTCGTGAAGAGGCTGTATTCCAGGGGCGTCAGGTGGACCTCCTGGCCGTCCACCAGCACCTGGCGCCTGGTCAGGTCCACGCGCCAACGGTCCAGGACGAAGACTGGATCAGCATCCGCCTCGGGGCCCGCATGGCGCAGGGCCACGCGGATGCGGGCTAGCAGCTCGCGGGTCCCGAAGGGCTTGGTGAGGTAGTCATCCGCCCCGGCATCCAGGGCCGCCACTTTGTCACCCTCCTGTCCACGGGCGGAGATCACAATGACCGGTGTCCGGCTCCATTCCCGCAGCCGCATGACAACGTCCAGACCATCCATGTCCGGCAGCCCGAGGTCCAAGAGAATCGCCTCGGGCCGGTGCTGGACGGCGAGGGTCAACCCTTCCTGGCCGGTGGCGGCCTCCAGATAGCGATAGCCGCTGCCCTCCAGAGCCACCCGGAGGAAGCGGCGCATCTGCGGCTCATCCTCGACCAGGAGGATCAGGGGGCCCAGGTTGCTCACGTGCCTTCCTCAGGCATCTGCGGCGGGGAGCCCAGAGGCAGGCTGACCAGGAAGCGGGCACCGCCCTGGGGATGGTTGGAGGCCTGGATGCTCCCGCCATGAGCGGTGACGATCCCCTTGCAGATGGCGAGGCCCAGGCCCGCGCCCGGGCGATGGCTGGAGGCCTGGCCTCGGGCGAGTTTCTCGAAGATCCGCTCCTCCTCCCCGGCCGGGATGCCCGGGCCCTGGTCTGAGACCGAAAAGGTGAGAGATTTTCCGGCGGACCAGGCTTTGATGTCTACGGGGGAGCCGGGCGGGGAATACTTCAGGGCGTTGTCGAGGAGGTTCAGGAGCAGCTGCTCCATGAGCACGCCGTCCATGGCCACCAGGGGCAGGTCCTCGGGCAGCGTCACGCGCACCCGGTGCGCCTCTGTAGCGAGTTCCTTCCGATTGAGGGCCGCCCCCACGATTTCCTCCAGGGGCATCCATTCAGTGTGGAGTTCCAGGGAACCCGCTTCGAGCCTCGTGATGTCGAGGAGGTTGCTGACCAGGCGGTGGAGACGCTGGGCTTCCTCCTGGGCGGAATGGAGCAGCTCGCGGCGGGCAGGTTCTGTGAGGTCCGGGGTCTCAAGAGCGGTGCTCACGGCCCCCGTGATGACGCCCAGGGGAGTGCGGAGGTCATGCGATACGGAGCTGAGCAGGGCATTGCGCAGGCGTTCCTCGTCCGCACGACGTCGATCCTGGGCACTCTGTTCTGCGAGCAGGGTGCGTTCAAGGGCCAGGGCGGTCTGGGTGGCAAAAGCCTCGAGCAGCTGCCGCTGATCGGGCTCGGTCCAGCGGGGTGGACCCTCCGGAAGCACGCCCATCACGCCGATGGCCCCGGTTGCGCCCACGAGAGGAAGGTAAGTGGCGCGGGCGCCGGGCAGGGTGAGGGTGCCGAGACCCGCTGGCTCTGCATGATCAAAGACCCACTGGGCCACCCCCAGCTCCTGATCGTTGAGGGGGAAGGCCATGGGATGATCCGGCATCCGCAGCCGACCTTGTTCGTCGGGCTGGAGGACCACGCCCTGACTCTGGAACTGGGTGGTCACGTTCTGGATGGCCGAAGCCACCAGGGCCGCTGAACCCGCACTGCGGGCCAGTTCCTGTCCCAGCCGGTAGAGGGCATGGGTGCGCTGCTCCCGACCCCGGGCGAGACGCGCCTGGGCGTGGATTCGCTCCGTGAGGTTCCCGATGACCACGCCCACCAGGAGCATCACCGCGAAGGTACCCATATGCCGGAAGTCGGTGACGACAAAGGTGAGGTAGGGGGGGACGAAAAGGAAATCGAGGGCCGCCACACTGAGTACGGAAGCGAGGAGCGAAGGGCCCCGGCCGAGCCGAGTGGCCACTATCAGGATGCCCAGCAGGTACACCATGACGACGTCAGCCAAATCCGTGCGGCGGAAGATAAGCCCGGCAAGGCCACTGGCCAGAGCCACCGTCGAAGCGGCGAGCAGGTAGTTCCGCACCGGACTCGTGATGGGCCGCCGGATGAGTGGAGTCGCCGGTTCACGCCCAGCCTCTCCGGTGATCACGTAGACATCGATATCCCCACTGTGGCGGATGAGGTCGTCCACGGTCGAGCCCATCATCATTTCCATCCAACGGGGCCGAGTGGGCTTGCCCACCACGATCTTGGTGATGTTCCGGTCCTGGGCGAAGGCTAGGATGTCCTCATCGAGGCTTCCGACCCCCTCAATGACCGCTGTCTCGCCCCCAAGTTTTTCCGCCAGGCCCAGGTTGTTTTCGATCCGGGCCCGGTCTTCGTTGGTGAACTTGAGGTGCTTCCGGGATTCCACATAGAGGGCTATCCAGGGAGCACCCAGGGCCCCTGCCATGCGGCGCGTGCCCCGGATGAGCCGCTCCGACAGTTCGCCGGGACCCACGCACACCAGCAGCCGCTCCCCCGCGGGCCAGGTCTTGTGGATCCCTTCGGACACCATGTAGCGGCGCATTTGAGCGTCCACGCTTTCGGCCGTATGGCGCAGGGCCAGTTCGCGCAAGGCCAGCAGGTTACCCTTGCGAAAGAAATTATCCCGGGCATGTCTCGCCTGCTCCGGAAGGTAGACCTTCCCCTCCTTGAGGCGCACCAGCAGATCGTCCGGCGAGAGGTCGACCAGCTCCACTTCGTCGGCCCTTTCCAACACGGTGTCTGGAACGTTCTCCCGCACGATGATGCCCGTGATCTGGGCCACCACATCCCGGAGACTCTCCAGGTGCTGGACATTCAGGGTGGTGTGGACGTCGATGCCGGCGTCCAGCAGTTCCATCACGTCCTGCCAGCGCTTGACATGCCGGGATCCCATCACATTCGAGTGGGCCAGTTCGTCCACGAGGATCAGGGCGGGTCGGCGCTTCAGGGCAGCATCCAGGTCGAATTCCGGAATGAACTGGCCTGCGTAGGCCAACTCCTTCCGGGGCAGGACCTCCAGCCCCTCGAGCAGGGCGCCGGTTTCGCTGCGGCCGTGGGTCTCCACCAAGCCGACGAGGACATCGATGCCTTCGGTCCGCCGTTCCAGGGCGTCGCAGAGCATGGCGTAGGTCTTCCCCACGCCTGGGGCCGCCCCGAAGAAGATTTTCAGCTTGGCCCGCTTGGCGCGAGCCTCCTCCTCCTGCACCCGACGGAGCAATGGGTCCGGGTCAGGACGTCGTGGTTCGCGCACGAAGCAAGCCTAGCGCAGCTTAGGAGCTGGAACGGAATAAGCATTGCCATCGCGCAGGGCGCCGGGCAAGCGAGACAAGGAAGCTGAGGTTCCAGCGGAGCGGGACTCCGTGAACCTCAGCCGACGCCGTATCGAGCCGCCCGCCGCCCTGCGTCCGGGGGATTGACCATAGATCC
>CAIQPH010000217.1 GCA_903873655.1 uncultured Holophagaceae bacterium
AGGGCCCGGCTGCGGTGATCTCGGTGACGATGGGGCGCTTCCACTTGCCGCTGGCATCCACCTCCGCCTTGACCCGCTCGGCGATCTGCCGCTGGATTTCAGAGTGGAAGAAGATCGCGCTGCGGTACGAGGTGCCCATGTCGTTGCCCTGGCGGTTCAGTGTAGTGGGATCGTGGATGCGGAAGAAGAAGCGCAGCAGCGCCTCATAGGTGGTCTTGCTGGGGTCGAACCTGATCTGCACGGCTTCGGCGTGACCCGCGTGGTTCTCGTAGGTGGCGTTGGCCCCTGTACCGCCCGTGTAGCCCACCTCGATGCCGACCACCCCAGGCTGCCTGCGGATCAGGTCCTCCATGCCCCAGAAACAGCCTCCGGCCAGTGTGGCGACTTCCTCCTTGGGCACAGGAGCGGCCTTGCCGAACACATGCAGGAAAGACCCCAGCCCCTCCTTCTCCAGATCCGGCACGGGAACGAAGCGCAGGGCGGCGCTATTGATGCAGTAGCGCAGGCCGCCGCGGTCCGCCGGACCGTCATCAAAGACGTGGCCCAAGTGGGAATCCGCCTCCTTCGAACGGACCTCGGTGCGCAGCATGCCGAGGCTGGCGTCCCGCTTCTCGACGACATCCTGTCCTGCCAGGGGCTTGCTGAAACTGGGCCAGCCGCAGCCTGAATCGAACTTGTCCTTGGAGGAGAACAGCGGCTTGCCGCTGACGATGTCCACGTAGACGCCGTCCCGGTGCTCGTTCCAATACTCGTTGCGGAAAGGCGGCTCCGTGCCCGCCTCCTGTGTCACGTGGTACTGCACGGGGGTAAGCTTCTGCTTCAGGTCGGCGGGCGTTGGCTTCTTGGGATCGGTCACCTGGTCCTCTGGGGCGGGGGTGGATGCCGCGTTCGCGGGTCCATGGTTGGTTGAGACGGCGAACCCGAAGGCAGCCAAGGCCGCAGTTAAGACGATGCCACCCAGGAGCGCTCGGGAACGCATGGGGAACCTCCCTTGATGTGTCCTTGGATGCCCCGGAAGTGGCCAATGTTACACAAAATGATTCTAATCGTCCGAGCAATCAATGACAGATTTTCCCCAGACCGATACCTCAGCCGTTTTCCGAGTCTTCCGGGTCCAGCGCCTTTCCTGGTGGCCTTGCCGGCCTTATAAAGTCAGGCGGTGGGAGTGGGGAACCGGTGCGGGTGGAATTCTCGGCCACCGTCGTTGCTCCGGGATATTCCCAGTGAAGAAGCGCACGAACCTGGAGTTTGGCGGATACCCACCGATGATGGCTTCTGCCAGGTCGAGCGGGTCGTAATAGGCGATGCCCCGGTACTCCCATTCCCAGCTGTCCGCACAGTACCAAACTAGGAAGGAGCTGTCTCCGATGAAGCAGGTCCCGCCACTGGGTGTTCTCGCAGTCAGTTCCATGATCGTTTTTTCCAAGGTCACATGGCACCTCCTGCGGAGACCACCTGACCCAATATAGGTTCCAATTCAAGTAAGGCTACCTGTAAATCTGACCCGCCCCGGTTTTCTGTCTCAGGCACTAGGTGAGGATTCGAGCCTTAAAAGGACCCCATAGCCAGTGTTTCCGGCCTTGGGAGCGGGTTGTTTGAATTAGGATACGCTCTCTCGCAACGATGGTGAATCAGGCAGGAGAAGGCCCGCCCCGAGGGGCGGGCCTTCTCCTGGCGGCGCTGGATTCTGGGCTGCGAACTGGGCCGGCGTCTGGTCCTTCAAGGCGCTATGAGGCCTGCTGTGGTTGTAGTCGTGGCGCCAGGCTGCCAGCTTACCTCTGACCTCGGGCATCGATCTGAATATCTCTGTGTTCAAGCACTCGTCCCTAAGCCTGCCATTGAAGCTCTCGATGAAGGCGTTCTCTGTGGGCTTTCCTGGCCGAATGAAGGCCAGTTGCACTGCCCTTGAGTCTGCCCAAGCGTCCATCACCTTCCCGGCGAACTCGCTGCCGTTGTCCACCGTGATGGAGGTTGGCTTGCCGCGCTCTCGAACGGCCATATCCAGAGCCTCAGCCACATCGCTGCCATTCAGCCTGGGCTTGCCCCGGATGGCCACGCATTCCCTCGTGAACTGGTCCACCACCGTCAGGATTCGGAAGAATCGCCCATCCTCCAGGCGCGCTGCCACGAAGTCCATGCTCCACCTCTGATTTGGGGCCTTGGCCGACTCCACGACCAGCGGCCTTCTCCGAGCGATCTTCTTCCGTAGCTTGGTTCGAATCATCAGCCCCTCCTCCTTGTAGATCCGGTAGACCCGTTTCGCATTCACCATCCACCCCTCTCGCCTCAGAAGCACGGCCAGGCGTCGGTAGCCGAATCGCACACGCGTTGCGGCCAATTCCTTCAGCCGCATCCGCAGCGGGATCTGGGGATCTCGTCGGTGTTTGTAGCGGAGGCTTGGCCGGCAGATGCCCATCAGGCCGCAGGCTTGCCGCTCGCTGTAGCCAAAGCCCAGCCGGACCCAGGCCACCAGCGAGCGCCGCGCCGCGGCCTTCAGACTTTTTTTGAAAGCACTTCCTGCAGGATGTGCTTGTCGAGGCTCAGGTCTGCCACCAGGCGCTTCAGTCGGCTGTTCTCGTCCCGAAGCTGCCTCAACTCGCGGAGCTCGGATACGCCCAAGCCGCCATAGTTCTGCCTCCACCGGTAGAAAGTCTGCTCACTCACCCCCAGCTTCCGGCAGACCTCCGGCACCTTGGCTCCGTTCTCCACCTGCCTCAACGCGAAGACAATCTGCTCCTCGCTGTGTCCCTTCCTTGGCATCTCTGCCTCCTTGGCTGGGCTCCCCCTAGGATGCCCCTCCAAGGCCGAAATTCACATAATCCCTGGTCTGGTTTCCGGGTTTTGGGTCACTTTGGAGGGCCCCTTGAGAAAGAGCAGATACACCGAGGAGCAGATCATCTTGGCCTTGAAAGAGCACGAGGCCGGCAGGACCACAGCCCAGATCTGCCGAAAGCTCGGTGTGAGCGAGCAGACCTTCTACCGCTGGAAGGCCAAGTTCGGCGGGATGGACGTGGCCGACGCAAAGCGGCTGAAGGGGCTGGAGGAGGAGAACCGAAAGCTGAAGCAGCTTGTGGGGGAGCTTGCGCTCGACAATCAGGGCCTGAGGTTCCTGCTCACAAAAAAATTCTGAGGCCCCCGGATCGACGGAAGGCCGTCAGTGG
>CAIQPH010000218.1 GCA_903873655.1 uncultured Holophagaceae bacterium
TCCTCCGCCTTGTACCAGTCCTGGCGGTTGCGGAGCATGTTGAAGTCCACCTTGTGACCGTCGAAGTCGGGGCCGTCGAAGCAGGCGAACTTGACCTCTCCGCCCACGCTGACGCGGCAACCGCCGCACATGCCCGTGCCATCGACCATGATGGCGTTGAGGCTGACGAGGGTGAAGATGCCGTGGGGTTTCGTGAGGTCGGAGACGGCGCGCATCATGGGCAGGGGCCCCACGGCCACGACCTGGGCGACCGGTTCGCGGGCGATGATGTCCTTGAGGGCGTCCGTGACCAGGCCCTTCCGGCCCAGGGTGCCGTCATCGGTGGTGACGATCAGTTCGGCGGAGTTGGCGGCCAGTTCGTCCGCCAGCAGCACGCGCTCCTTGCTGCGGCCACCCAGGATGGTGATGACCCGGCGCCCAGCGGCGTGGAGTTCCTCGGCCGCAGGCAGGATGGCGGCGCTGCCGTAGCCGCCGGCCATGAGCACGATGGTGCCCTCTTCCACCAGTTCCGTCGGCGTGCCCATGGGACCAGCCACGGCGAACAGGCGGTCGCCCGCGCTCAGCTTGCCCATGGCCTGGGTCGTGGCGCCCACTTCCTGCATGATGAAGTGGATGTAGCCCTTCCGGGCGTCGCCGCCGGCCAGGGTGAGGGGGATACGCTCGCTCTCGGGGAAGGGGGCCACCATGAAGAACTGCCCGGGCTTGCGGCCCCGGGCCACCTGCGGCGCCTGCACGATGAAAGACCAGGTCTCGGGGGCGATGAGCTTCTTTTCGAGGATCAGGTAGCCGTCCTGGGTCTCTTCATCGGACCAGTACAGCGACTTGCCTTTGAGGAGGGGCAGCATGAGCTGCTCTTCGGCCTCGATGTGGTCGCGGATCAGGTCCACCAGGCGTTGTCCCAGCAGGGTGAGCGAGCGGGGCGCGCGCACCTGACCTTCGCTGATCTCGGCGAGCACCTGCAGGTTCAGGTCCCACATCAGCCGGTGGTCTTCATAGAGGCGTTGGTAGAGCGTTTCCGCGCCCAGTTCCTCCAGCAGCGGGAACAGCTCGCGCTCCTCCGCCTCGTTGTGGAGGCGCAGCACTTCGTAGATCCACTTGGCCCCACGGTCCACTTCCTGCCAGTCCAGGGCCGTGAGCGCATCGGCCATGCGGGCGAGACGGTTCTGGGCCTCTTCGTGGGTGGCGTGCCAGTTGGGCGTGGGCAGGTTGCCGGAGCTGATCAGCTGTGGGGCGGTGTCGGACATGAATGCCTCCAGATCTGATCAGTCTGAGGGGTTATGGCCTTGATTTCTGTGTCTAAAAAACTAAATGGGGCCAGTTGTGATCAAGGGCACAGAACGCTGTCATCGCAAGGACTTAGCATGCATTTTAATATGCTTGAATGCTCATTTATTCTTGAATATCACCTCGTCGTCCCGAAGGCAGTCCCGGTCCTTGCCTGGCCGCTCCGGGCCCAGGTTGGTCTCCCTTGAATTAGGGCCCACCTTCCGCGACCAGCCATGCCTTGGAAGGTTGGTGGGCCTGCAGTCGGTGCGGTAGGGTGAAGGCTGCCGGAGGCTGTGCCTTGGACCTGCTCGACGATTTCCTGCCCTACGCCCAGGGCTGCCTCAAGCACCCTACGGATCGGGCCCGGCTGGCCGACATCCTCGCCCAGTGGACTGCCAAATGGCGCGGCAAGCATCGGGTCTTCGACTACTCCCGCAGCCTCCACGGCGCGTTCTTCCACTTCAATCAGCTGATGGACGGGAAGTGGGTCCAGGCCTTCACCTTCGTGGCCACCCGGCGGGAAGGCGTGTGCCTGCGGGGCCCCGAGCCCGATCGCACACGCAAATCCCACAAATTCCGCCACAACCCCTTGAACGCCGCGCCGCTGGATGCCCTCTTCGAAGCCTGGTCCCAGCATCCCGAGGCCCGTCCCGCCGGCCACGCCGTGGAGTTCTTCCTGGAAGAGACCCCGGACGAAGTCTGGGCCGCCTGCCTGACGGAAGCGCTCCTGCACTTGGGAGAGTCTCGGTAAGCCATGCGCCGCCGGGACATCGTCTTCGCTTGCCTGGCCTGGGGAGGACTCCTGGCTGGGCTGTTCTGGGCGCTCAGCACCCAGTCCCGCTGGGTGCAGAAGTATGCCAAACCCGTCCAGGTGACCCGGCCTCAGATGGAGGACACTGACCGGTCCGCACCCGTCCAGCCTTCCGCCACGGGGGTCATCGGGACCGTTTCTGACGACACCATGACCGCCATGGCAAAAGGGCTTCGGCCAAAAAGGGCTGCTCCGTCCAAGGTTCAACGGCAGGCGCCCCAACAAGGGAACCCGAAACCTGCGCCGCCCGAGGCACAGTGAGGCCCCCGGGTAGTGGGTCAGTTTGAAAAATCCCACCCGCTGCCCAACGAAACAAGCTAATCGGCCCAGCCGCGGCCGAAACGATTAGCAGAGATGAAGCGTTTGTATTACCTGGGCGAAGGACATAGCCGCTAGCGGCTGGGTCTGAGATGAGCGAGGGGTTGGGCCGTCATGAGGAAAGGGGAGGGTGGATTTGTTGCAGAATACGATCGAGGAAATATTTATTCATACGCTCGACTAGACTTGGTGAAATTCGATCCAAGTACCATTGGAGTCGCCACAATTTGGGTTCGACGATTATGGCTCGGTTGCGTTCCACTGCACGAAGGGCGCGACGAGCGAACTCGGCTGGCTCCATTGGCCGCAAGATCTCCGCCGCCTTGGCGACCCAGGCAGGATCGATGTTGGAGGTGAACCGGCCGTAGCGGCCACCCGTAAGAAGCTCGGTGCGGATGAGTCCCGGACAAAGCACGGAGACCTTGATCCCGAAACGACTGGCCTCGACTCGCAGCGCCCTGGAAAGGCCCACGATCCCACATTTTGTAGCCGAATAGATGACTGCCAGGGGAGAAGGGCTGAGGCCCGCCATGGAGGCTGTGTTCACGATATGGCCGAAGCCCTGCTGGATCATGCGTGGATAGGCGGCCAGAATCCCATTGGAGACGCCTCGCAGGTTGACATCGATCAGGTCATTCCAGTCGGAGGCATGGCAATCATGGGCCAATCCGCCGACGCCAATCCCGGCATTGTTGAACAAGAAATCGAGGCGATGGTGTTGCGCGAAGATCATTTCCACCACTTCTCGAAATCGATCGAGGTTTCGGACATCCAGTTCAACGGAGATGGCCAACCCGCCTCGCTCTCGAATGCCTTTGGCCACTTGCTCTCCAAGTTCTACCTGCCGATCGGCCACTACGACGAACACATCCCTGGAGGCCAGTCCCTCGGCCAACGCTTGGCCAATGCCTGAGGCCCCGCCAGTCACGATCCCGGTCCGCTGAAATGCTGAAGGCAATTCTATTCGCAGTTCTTGCTTGGTCATGAGGTGACCCCGCGTGGCGGCCTAGGGATTTCCGGGTCGCTTCGCCATGCCCTTGCAGTATGAGCCTGCACGGCTATTGCGAACAACGGCCGGGAACATTATCGAAATTCAACCTGACCCACTACCGGCCCCCGAACGGGCTTGCACCCTGCTTCGGGATCAGGCAGAGTAGTTGCACCGCCATGTCGACCTCCCCCCGCTATTTCGCCTTTAGCTTTCGCACCTTGGGTGTGAGGGTGAGCGGCTACTAGATTCGAACCGCTTCCGCCAGCGCCCCCGAGACCTCACGGCTCGGGGGTTTTACATTCCAGGAGTGCGCATGAACCAGCCTGACCCGCAGACCCTGGCCGACCTCCGCCGGGCCATCGACGCGGTGGACGACGAGGTGCTGGCGCTCCTCAACCGCCGGGCGGGCCTCGCCGCCGAGGTGGGGCGCCTGAAATCCGAAGCCTCGCCGGAGGCCCTCTTCCATGCCCCGAAACGCGAGCGGGAAGTCCTCGCCCGCCTGGAGGCCGAGAACACCGGCCCCTTTCCCGCTACGGCCGTGCGCACGATCTTCCAGGAGATCATGAGCGCCTGCCTCAGCCTGGAGAAGCCCCTGCGGGTGGCCTACCTCGGGCCCGAAGGCACCTTCACGCACTTGGCAGCCCGCCAGCAGTTCGGCGGCTCCTGCCAGGCCCTGCCCCAGGGCACCATCCAGGCCGTGTTCCAGGCCGTGGAGCGGGCCCGCGCCGACTATGGCGTGGTGCCCGTGGAAAACGCCACGGAGGGCGCCGTGGACTCCACGCTGGATGCCTTCCTCGACAGCCCGCTGCGCATCTGCGCGGAGATCCTGCTGCCTGTGGATCAGGCCCTGCTCCTGCGCCCCGGCCTGGACCTGGGCGGCGTGCGCCGGGTCTACTCCCATCCCCAGGCCCTGGGGCAGTGCCGCCGCTGGCTGGAGGCCCACCTGGCGCAGGCGGACCGCATCGAGGCACCTTCCACCACCGAGGCCGCGCGGCTCGCCCGGGAGGATGGCGAGGGGGCGGCGGTGGCTCCGGAACTGGCCGCGGAGCTGTTCGGGCTCCGGGTGGCCGAAACGAAGATCCAGGATCTTGCCGCGAACGCCACCCGCTTCCTGGTCCTGGGACCCCGCTCCGCCGAGCCCACGGGCCGCGACCGCACCACCCTGCTGGCCATGGCGCAGGACGGCCCTGGTGCCCTGCTCCGCCTACTGGAACCCCTGGCCCGCCGCGGCCTGAGCCTGAGCCGCATCCAGAGCCGCCCCACCCGGCGGAAGCTGTGGGAGTACGCCTTCTTTCTGGACGTGGAGGGGCACGCGGACGAACCGCTGCTGGCCGAGGCCCTGCTAGAACTGCAAAGCGCTTGCGCCTCTTTGAAGCTGCTGGGCAGCTACCCGCAGGCGGTGATGGAGGTCCTGCGATGAACCCGGAGACTGCGAACATGACATCATCCCCGATGACGCCCTGGAGTCCCGATTCCTGGCGCGGCCTGCCAGCCGCGCAGCAGCCGGTCTACCGCGACCCGGCCGCCGTGGTGGCCGTGCTGGCGGAGCTGTGCGAGCTCCCGTCCCTGGTGGTGGCCGAGGAGGTGGACTTCCTGCAGCGGCTGCTGGCGGAGGCTGCCGAGGGGAAGCGCTTCCTGTTGCAGGGGGGCGACTGCGCGGAGGCCTTCGCGGATTGCCGGGGGTCCATCATCCAGGACAAGATGCGGGTGCTGCTGCAGATGTCCTTGCTCATCACCCATGGCGGCCGCACCGGTGTGATCCACCTGGGCCGCATCGCCGGCCAGTATGCCAAACCGCGCAGCGGCCTCACCGAAACGGTCAATGGCCAGGAGGTGCCGGTCTACCGGGGTGACCTCATCAACGGCCTGGCGCCGGACCAGCGGGAGGCCGATCCCCGCCGGCTGCTGGATGCCTACTATCGCGCCGCGGCCACCCTGAACCACCTGCGGGCCCTGATGGATGGCGGCTTCGCGGATCTCCACCATCCCGAGCACTGGGACCTGTCCTGGAGCCGGGAAGACGCCGGTCACTACCTGGAGACGCTGGATCAGGTGCGGAACTCCATGGATTTCATCCAGCGGCTGGGCGGACTGCCCGAGCACCTCCGCACGGGGGAGATGTTTACCAGCCACGAGGCCCTCCACCTCCCCTTCGAGACGGCCATGACCCGGTTCGTGCCCGAGCAGGGGCGCCACTACAATCTGGGGGCCCACTTCGTCTGGGTCGGCGAGCGCACCCGGCAGCTCGAGGGAGCCCACCTGGAGTACCTCCGGGGGATCGCGAATCCCATCGGCCTGAAGGTAGGCGCTTCCATGACGCCGGATACGCTGCGGGTGGCACTGTCCAAGCTGGATCCCGACCGCAAGCCGGGCCGCCTAACCCTGATCACGCGCTTCGGCGCGGGGCGGGCCGAAGCGGTGCTGCCGGCCCTGATCGAGACCGCCCGGGCCGAAGGCCATCCGGTGCTGTGGAGCTGCGACCCCATGCACGGCAACGGCCGCACCGTCATGACGGGACTTAGCCCGGAGCAGGAGGCGGAGGGCCACCGCGCCGGAGGCGCGGCCCGGGGGGACTCGCGCATGATGCGCGAGGTGAAGACGCGGGCCTTCGGCGACATCCTCCAGGAGCTGCAGGAGGTGGCCACCCTCCATCGCGCCCACGGTTCCCGCATGGGTGCCGTGCACTTCGAACTCACGGGCGAGCCGGTCACCGAATGCACCGGCGGCATGGAGGGCCTGGACGAAGCCGGGCTCCAGAGGGCCTACCGCAGCGGCTGCGATCCGCGCCTGAACCGCAGCCAGAGCCTGGAGATGGCCTTCCTCATCGCGCAGATGATCCGGGAGTAGCCTCAGCCGCCGATGCGGGACATCTCGACCCGGGGCAGCCCTGCGGTGGCGGCGCTCCGCAGCTCCGAGTAGCGGTCCGCGCGGCGCTTCCAGTGCGAGGCCAGGAGCGCCGCGAGATCGGCATCCCCGTGTCCAGCGCGAAGGAAAGCCTTGAGATCCAGACCTTTCTCGGCGAACAAGCAGGTGTAGAGGTGGCCGTCGGCGGCCAGGCGGGCCCGGTCGCAGTTTGCGCAGAAGGGGGCGGTCACCGAGGCGATGAACCCCACTTCCCCACTGCCATCGGCGTAGCGCCAGCGGCTAGCGACGCCCGCCTGATCTGCGGCGATCGGCTCCAGTGGCCACTCCGCATGGAGAATCCGGCGGACCTCGGCGGCTGGGACCACGGAGTCCAGCTGCCAGCCGTTGGTGGTACCCACGTCCATGAATTCGATGAAGCGCAGGGCGTGCCCATGCTCCCGGGCATAGGCAGCCAGGGGGAGGATCTCATCGTCGTTCACGCCGCGCTGGAGAACGCAGTTGAGCTTGGGTGGATCGAAGCCGGCGGTATGGGCCGCCACCAGGCCATCCAGCACTCTGGACAGAGGCACGTCCGTGCCGCTGATGGCACGGAACCGATCCGGGCGCAGGGTGTCCAGGCTCACGGTCAGCCGCTTCAGGCCGGCGGCGTGAAGGGCCGGTGCCAGTTCCGGCAGCAGGACGCCATTGGTGGTGAGGGCGAGGTCCCCGATGCCCGGAACCTCGGCCAACATCCGCACCAGGATTGGCAGTTCGCGGCGCAGGAGGGGTTCCCCACCGGTGAGGCGGACCTTGGTGACGCCCAGATTCGCGAAGATCCTGACGAGCCGGGTGATCTCCTCGAAGGTGAGGACGGCCTCGCGCGGCAGGAATGGGTAGTCGGGGCCGAAGGCCTCGCTGGGCATGCAATAGGTGCAGCGGAAGTTGCAGCGGTCCGTGACGGAGATGCGGAGGGCCTTGAGGGGGCGGCCCAGGGAGTCGAGGGGATCCATCCCTCAAGCATAAATTCGTTTCCTGGGTCACAATGGATTGTTTGGGTGGATACGCAGATATGGGCTTTTTTGACCGATTTCGTTCCCGCGCTGACGAGGCGCCCCTGCCGGACCTGTCGGCCCTGCTGGAAGCCAGCGGTCTGCCGACCGACCTGCCAGGACTGGAGGCGCTGGCCCCAGGGTTCGAGGCCCATCGCAAGGCCGAAGAACGGGAGACCTGGGTCCAGGCCGTGGCTCAGTGCCATGCTCTGGGCCGGCCGCTTCCGGAACCCTGGATCGATGCGCAGGATCACATCCTGCCGGAGCTGGTACCGGCCTGGCTGGCCGAGCGGGAGGACTGCTGGAGCCGGGGGTTCATCGACGGGCTAAGCCAGCGCATCCGTGTGGGCGAGGTGGTGATGCCCGCCGCCTGGCTGACGCTCTGGGACCAGTCGGCGGATGACGTGCTGGAATTGGCGCTGGACCACCTCCTCCACCGGAGCGAGGGCGCTTTTGAGCGCCTGCCTTCGGGAGCCTACCGCAGCCCCTGGCGCGATGGCCACGATGCCGCTCGGCTGCTGCTGCCGGAGCTCTGGCAGGGGCTCTTCAAGGACCAGCATCCCTTCCTTGCGATTCCGGCGGCCGACACGCTGCTGGCTGTGCCCCAGATCCTGCTGCCCAAGCTCATGGACGAGGTGGGGCGCAGCCTCAAGACCGGTGCCAAGCCCCTGCAGTTGGCCGTGATCGAGCGCATCGGCGATCAGCTGATGACCGCCCGGCTCCAGGACCCGCATCCCATGTCCGCGCCCCAGAGGGAACTGAAGTACATGGACCTGCTTGAGGCCCTGCGCGCCCAGGAGCAGGATCTCGATCCAGCTCTGGGACTCGCGGCCCCTTTCTCCATCGTCAAGACCAGCCAGGGCAAGCCCCTCTCCCTGGCCCTGTGGACTGAGGGCACTCCGGTGCTGCTGCCAGAGACCGATCTCATCGCCTTCGCCGGCAGGAACGGCGAGCCGCTGGGCCTCTTTGCGCGCCAGACCCTGCCCCGCATCCAGGAACTGCGTGGCGAGGCGGTGGCGATCTGGGGACCGCGCCGAGTCAGATACGAAGGGTTTCCGAATGCCGAGCAGCTGTCGCGTCTGGAATGCTTCGCCACTGCGGCGCAGATGAAGGCCATGCAGTCTCCTTCCGGGAACAAACCCGCGCCTCCCAGGCCGGGCCCCGGGGCCCCTTTCAGCGCCCAGGGAGCGGCTCCCCTGCCACGCCATCTTCAGGGTGCGGGACTGGGTGTGCAGGAGAAGGAATAGAGGTCCGAAGCTGAATGCCTGGATCACCGCGGACTGACCGAATGCCTCACATAAACTTCAGGCTGACTCCGAAGGAAATGAACTTGCAACGACGGTCCCGGATGGTCGCCAGGACATTGTTCACATCATCGAGTTTCCCCCAGGTGTAATCCACCACGGGCGCGATGCGGAGGCGGTTCGAAAGGGGGAACTCGTACCCGGCACCAAGGCACAACCCGGTGCCGCTACCGTCGAACGCCAGGGGATGGTTGTTGGTGTAGCGCAGGGAACCGGCACCGCCCCGCAGGAATAACCCCTGCCCGGGCACCGGGTACACTCGCACCACTGCCGAGAACAGGGAGATGCTTTCGCCCTTGGAGGGATCGTTCAAATTCGATGCTTCCAGGGAGCACCCATTTAGCCGCAGGCCCAAGGAGATGGTGGGGTTGAAGGCGTAACCCCCCTCCAACCCCATGCTGAGCCCTCGGCTGCTGTGCGAGGAAACGTCGGAGTTGAGCGTGGCCGATCCGTAGCCCAGCTCACCCGCAACCCAGAAGCCACTCTGCGCGAGTCCCTGGGCCCGACAGACCGGGGAGCCGCTCAGAACGATGAGGGAGCCCAGAAGCATGACTCGGGGCAGGTGGCGCATGAGAACCTCCTTCTGCTTTGCGTTAGAGGGCGCCCTCAGCCTGAAGGTCTTTCCCAGCGCTTGAAGCCATGCGAGCTTCCTCATGGCGATCCTCCACGAGAGAGGAATACAAGATAAATATGTAATCTATAGTTGAGCCTCACAACACACTAAACTCAAGCCAATTGGATATCAAAATGTAAAAACGGCGGCGACCCGTAGGGACCGCCGCCGTCTGCCGACCCCTTCCGAAGGGCGCGCAGGTGAATAAATGGCATAACCTCCTCGCCGGGTCCCGGCTTTGTGGGCGACATCCA
>CAIQPH010000219.1 GCA_903873655.1 uncultured Holophagaceae bacterium
ATTGAAGCAGCCCGGGGCCGTGCCCGCCGGGGCCGGCGTGCTGGGCTTGAGGTCGGAGTTCGTGCCGCCGGTGTGGCACTTGGCACACTCGGAAGCATTGGCTGGGTTGACGAACGAATGGGACGGCTTCACGCCCGTGGCATCAAACCAGGGCTTGCTGGGGTGTGGGGCATTCTTGTGGCAGGAGCGGCAGGACACGGCCGCGATTCCGCCGTCGAAGCTGGTACCGTGGCACTTGGCGCAGTGGCTGAAGCCTGCCATCACTGGCACCGTTGGGGGCGTGGTCGCCACCGGCGCAAGCTCGGCGCCGGTACGGCCGTGCTGGGCGGGCAGGGCCCAGCCAGCGTGATGCAGGGGGCCCTGCGTGTGGCAGCCGAAGCAGCTCACCTTGGCGATGCCACCAGCCTGGGTGGGATCCGTGGTAGAGCCATGGCAGGTGGCGCACTGATCCGGGTTCTGGAGGTACTGGACCCAGTGGTCCTGGAGCCAGGTCGTCGGATGCGCTCCGGTGGTCGCGTTGAAGGGAATGGCCCCTCCCCCACTGCTGCCGCAGCCCCAGATGAGGAGCGCAAGCACCAGCGCGAAACAGGTCAGACTCGTTCGACTCATGGCGTTCCCCTTCGGCACTCGAGTGGCTCAGCGGTGGCAGGCGCGGCACAGGTCATTGTTGGCCCGGCCGTGGCACCGGTAGCAGCTGGAGGGATCCAGCTTCCCTTCGATCTTGTGCTGGGTCAGGAAATCGCCCCGGTGCGGCGCGTCCCGGTCCGGACGGTCGCCCAGCCGGGTGGCGGGCTTCATGGGCACCTTCCCGCCATGACAGTCCCCGCAGAAGGACGGGGCGTGACAGCTGGCGCAGGTGTTGCTGTCCTGGTTGGCCGGGAGCCGGTGGTCCTTCACGAAGGCGGGCGTGTGATCGAAGGTGCCATAGGGCTTGAGTGCACCTTTGGCGATGTCCGTGCCGTGACATTCCGTGCACATGGGCCGGCCTGCCCCCAGCTCCTGAGGATGGACTGCGGCGAAGCTCGCTTCGGGAGATACCAGGCCGCACGCCAGAATGACGCCGAGGCCCAGCACGATGCTCAGAAGCTGGAGTATGGTTTTCCGGGCCATCACTGGCCTCCCTTCTTGGCCGTGCCGAACCGGTACTCGGCCTTCAGCAGGCCCTGGGTTTCATGCTTGCTCACGGGGTTGCTGCCGAAGGTGACGTCGGCCGACACCTTCAGATTCGCGGTGGCCTGGTAGCCCAGGGAACCCACGGCCTCGTAGAGGTCCCGCATCCCGGCCAGGTAGGGGTTGCCGCTGTCGTAGTGTTGGAGGATGCCGTCCAGGCTCGCCGAGAGTTTGCCCTTGTTGACCAGGATCCAGGCACGGAGTTCCGTGTAGGAGAGGCTGAGGTAGGGCGCCGTGGGATCCACGAACTTGGTATCCAGGGCATTCACCCAGTGGCCGCCGGCTCCGAAGAGCACGGCCTTCTCGTTGAAGGACCAGCGCAGCTCGCCACCGGCGCGATTCGCGTCGCCGAAGGTCTCGCGGTGGGTGTGGCGGTAGTCGGCGATGGCCTGGAAATTTGCCTCCGTCGTCCAGGTGACCTTGCCGCCCCAGCCACGGAACTGGTCGCGGTCATCCTGCTTGAACAGCGAGGGCAAGTTCGTGCCCGCGAAGTAGGCGAAGAAGTTCCGCTCGGCGTAGTTGCCGGACAGGGCGATCTGGCTGCCCAGCCGCCAGGTGGCCGTGTAGTCATGCTCGGCGATCTTGTTGTGGTCGGGGGCGCCCGGCGCAGGCGCCGGATGGCTGGCCATATCGAACAGGGTCCGGCCCCGGAGGTCGAGGGTGGCCGTGGGGGTCAGCAGCAGGTCCACACCCATCTGCTTCCGGGTGAAGTCCGAGGCCGAGGGAAGCGACAGATCTTTGGGCTGCCTGCTGCCGTCCTGCAGATACGACAGGCCGATCTCCATGACCTTGGGCAGGCGCCAGGCGAGCCGGGAACCGAAGATGATGTCGCGTTGCGAGGTGTAGTCCGCCTGGCTAGTGGCGTTCACCGTCCGGTAGAGGACCGGGAGTCCGTAGAAGCCGGAGATCATGAACCCGCCGCGCAGGTCGGTCCGGGCGCTGACGCCGTCCACCTGCTCGAAGCCCGAGCCCTGGTTCACCGTGAACCGGCCGGCCTTGATCTCGGCGTTGGCCTGGGCGAAGCGGTACTGCAGGTAGCCATAGTTCAGGTAGCCGGCGGCTTTCGCGCCGTTCAGGAACGTAGAGTCGCCCCCCAGGTCCGCCTGGCCCCAGCCGAACAGGTGCAGGGACAGCTTCTCGCTGCCCAGGGTCGTGGCATCGATGCCCAGGTACTGGGTGGCCGGCGTGTAGGTGGCCTTGTCGAAGCCTGGGGTGTCCTGCTTCCACATCTGGGCCATGGTGATGCCCTGGACGCTGATCTCCTGGGCCCAGCCCGTGGCGGCCGCCAGAGCGGCGAGCAGGGCCACCTTGGTGCGCTGTGTCATGCCTCGCCTCCCCCTTCCATCCGCTCCAGCGCTGCGGTCGGCAGCATCAGGGCTCGCAGGCCCGTGCTCGACCCCTTCTGAAGGCAACACCATTTCATAGGCTTAGGTCCCCGAAAAAGATCAATCTCCAAGCATAGGACGACCTCCTAGTCCACTTCAAGGGGAGGGCTCCGCTTGGACGTTCCAACAGGGGATTTGTGACGAAAAAAGGAGCGGGCCGCAAGGCCCGCTCCTTGTCACTCATTTGGTGCGAGATGGGGTTACTTGCCGCCCATCTGGATGATGTGAGCGACTGCGCCGACCTTGTCGCCGTGGCAGCCAACGCACAGGTCGGAAGACACACGGTCCCAACCGGTGAGGTAGGCCGTGCTGGTGGAACTGTGGCAGGTCTTGCAGCGGACGATGCCGAGGGCG
>CAIQPH010000220.1 GCA_903873655.1 uncultured Holophagaceae bacterium
GGCTCGCCTGGTCGGTTCAAGCTCGCCGAAAGGCGGAGAGGCCGTAGGTAGTGCCACGAATTCGGTTTCAGCGATTAGGCTGTTCGCAAGTGGGCCGGGAGAGGGGTCACCGTGTGGATGGGGACTCGGATCGCCCGTCTCCAGATGTCTGTGGCCCACTTTTCCAGGTCTTGTCTCCATCCGAAAGCCCGGTCACGAAAGACTTCCACCTGCCATTGGGCGATGGATTTCGGGTCAATCCCGGCCTTCTGGGCGTGGGTCATCTTGGGGTCCTTTGACCGGTTGCGGAACACCTTGAAGTAGTTGTGATGCGCCAAATGAATCATCGCCCGCTCCAGACTGAACTCTGTTCGCCGGGCGAAACGGACACTCTCACGCACGTGTTCAGCCAGGTCCTTTCGCAGTTGTCGGTCCAAATAGTTGACCGGGAACAAAGGGTTGGTGAGCGTTCGTTCGGCTTTCGAAGAGGTTCTCTGATGGTCCACCAACCCCTCTTCCATCCAAGATCCGTAGGGTGTTAGCGACTTCAAAGCCCTGGAATACTCACTCTTCTCGTCGCTTCGGATCACGATGGGCAGGTGATAAGCCCCGAACTCCAGGTGACACCCCCAATTCAGCATCTCCCGGCTTGATCGATAAATAGCGCTAGGACTGGCTCTCCACTGTTTCTCAAGCTCCTCCCGTCGAAGCTTCTGTTTTGCGGTCATCCTCCCTTTTCTTCTCAGGATCGCGGCGTTGACCCCAAGAACAAACTGGCTATCGGCGGTGACCAAGAGATTCAGGTTGTTGGGAAAGAACTGGGAGTAGGCGAAAGACTCGAATCCATCAAAGACCAAGGGCTCACACAGAGGAAGTTCTGACAAGCCCCGAGCCTGAAGGACCAGGGACTGCCTGGCCAGTCGGGCGTGGCGGTTTGCCAGGAGATTGGTTGAGACTCCTAGGAAGCGGCAAGCCTGGCGCAGCCCGGTACCGGCGACAAGAAGGTTCTGGATTCGATGGTAGTCGAGGGTTCGGTGAGTCCAATAGTCGATATCGAAGCTTCGACGGGAAAAGCCTTTGCCGCAAAGGTTGCAGTGAAATCTCTGGACGAGGCCGACGACTTTGGTTGGCCTGAAACCAGACTTCCGGAACCAATTTGGGGGCAAAGGTGAAGATTGGCCGTGTGAGGGACAGCCAGGATTGGGGCAAAACGGGGGTCGATAATCCATGGGTAACTCCTTGGAGGATTTACCCATACAGACAGACCTAAACCGCTTCTTGCTTCAAAGTACCGAATTCGTGGCACTGGACAGGATCAATAGTGAAAGCCGCTTTGACCCAGGAATTCTCTCAAGAGTGAAAACGGTGGCACGAGGCGAGCCGGAATGGGAGTGAATCCTTCCAAGAAGGAATGGAGGAACTGGGCCTGTGCATACTCGGGCTCGGCGGGAGGTATGGTTTCGAGCAGGGGGAGCGCCGCTTCTCGAAGCACCGCCAATTCGTAGGGGAGGGCGCTGTTGAAGACTCCATCAGCGGTGTCTTGAAAGGGAAACAGGTGAGCATCCTCTCCTCGGCGCACCGAAGCCCACTGTCTAAGGGTGTGAAGGGCAGAGTAGCCCCTGAACTGTCTATCACGGACAAGACGGCGCAGCAATCGATGGTCGGCCGTGCTGATTCGGGATCGCCCCTCCCTAGTAAGGCTGGTTAAGGCCGAAATAAAAATGGTGAAGCACTTCCCCTCGGGACGAGCTTGCCAAAGTTCGCGA
>CAIQPH010000221.1 GCA_903873655.1 uncultured Holophagaceae bacterium
ATCCGCCGTGATGTAGGGCAGGCTGATGTCCGTCTGGGTGGTGGTGGAGAGCTCGCACTTGGCTTTCTCGGCGGCCTCCTTCATGCGCTGCATGGCTTCCGGCTGCTTGCGCAGGTCGATGCTCTCGGCCTTCTGGAACTCCTCGATGAGCCAGTCGATGATGACCTGGTCCACGTTGTCACCGCCCAGGTGGGTATCGCCGTTGGTGGACTTCACTTCGACCACTCCCTCGGAGACTTCGAGGATGCTGATGTCGAAGGTGCCGCCGCCGAAGTCGAAGACCGCGATGGTGCCGTCCTTCTTCTTGTCCAGGCCGTAGGCCAGGGCCGCGGCCGTGGGTTCGTTGACGATGCGCTTCACCTCCAGGCCGGCGATGGCGCCGGCGTCCTTGGTAGCCTGGCGCTGGGCATCGTTGAAGTAGGCAGGCACGGTAATGACCGCCTCGGTGACCTTCTCCCCCAGGTAGGCCTCGGCGGCCTCCTTCATCTTGGTGATGACGGCCGCGCTGATCTCTTCGGGGCTGAGCTTCTTGCCGAGCACGTCCACCACGCAGCCGCCCTTGTCGGCGCGCTCCACCGTGTAGGGCACGAGTTTCTGCTCCCGGTCCGAGTCGGCGTAGGGCAGGCCCATGAACCGCTTGATGGAATAGATGGTGATCTTGGGCTGGGCCACCGCCTGCCGCTTGGCGGAAACACCTACGAGGCGTTCGCTGGTCTTGGGATTGAAGCCCACCACGGAGGGCGTCGTATTGGAGCCCTCGGGGTTCGGGATCACCTTGGGCTGCCCGCCTTCCATGACGGCCACGCAGCTGTTGGTGGTACCGAGGTCGATGCCGATGATCTTGCCCATGTCATTCCTCCGTTGGGGTCTAGGCCGGGCTTCGCCCACCCTAGACCTATGAGGATAAAGCAGAAGATTTCTTTGTCAATAGAATCTTCTGAAAAATACTCATATTTTCTTCGTCTGTAATGCTATTCCAATCGTGGATATGCTACAGTTATGACGCTTCGTCCGTGTCCCACCTGTCGCACGCCCACTACCTGGGAGGGGAATCCCTCCAAGCCCTTCTGCTCTGAGCGCTGCCAGACCCGGGACCTGGGTGCCTGGTCCAGCGAAAGCTATCGCGTTCCCGAAAAACCGCAGGAGGAGGATGGCGAGGGCTGGACGGCAGAAGGTGAGGAGGGCTGACCAACCCTCATCTTGCCTGCGCCAGGAAGAAGAGACGGCGGAACCAGAAGGGCGTTCGACCCGCCTCGTCCTGCGGATAGGCGCTTCGCAGGCGGCCCCGGTAGGCCTCCAGGAAGAGTTCGCGTTCAGGCTCCAGGAGCGCCTCCAGCAAGGGCACCAGCAGGCTCCCATGGGTCCAGGCAGCCACGGGATCTGGCCCCTCCAACAGGTGCAGGTAGTCCGTCTGCCAGATTTCCAGGTGGCTCGCCGGGGGCGAGAGCCAGCGGAGGTAGCCTTCTGGCTCGGCTACGGCTTGCTTGCGCAGGAGAGGGCCCAGCCGGGCCCGCCAGGGTTCCTGTTCTGCCACCTCGTAGGCAGCCTGGTGTGAGGGCCGGTCATGGTTGCGGGGCATCTGCACGGCCAGCCAGCCACCGGGCTTCAGACCGGCCATCAAGCGGGGGAAGAGGGTTGGATGATCGTCCAGCCAGTGCAGGGAGGCGTTCGCGTAGATCAGGTCCACGGGCTGCTCCGGATGCCATTCCGCCAAGTCCGCCTGCCGCCACCGGATTCCCAGGGTGCTGAGCATCGCCCGTTCAAGCATTTCAGGGGAGCGGTCCACGCCGGTCACCTGGGCCAATGGCCAGCGGGATTGCAGGAGCTTCGTGATGTGGCCGGGGCCGCAGCCGAGGTCCACGATGTCCTCTGCTGCCTCCAGGGGAATCCGCTCCAACAGGTCCAGGGCAGGGCGCAGGCGCTCGCGGTCGAAGCGCAGGTACTGGCCGGGGTCCCAGGGCATGGAGGCTACTTCGCCTGATGCACTTTTTTCACCATGTACCTCGGCCGGTCCCGCACTTCTTGATAAATGCGGCCGATGTACTCGCCCAGCAGACCGAAGGCGATGAACTGGCAGCCCACAAAGAAAAAGAGGATGGCAAACAGCGTGAACACACCCTGGGCCGTGCCCTCGGGATGCATGAAGCGGTAGACCACCAATCCGAGGAAGAGCAGGAACCCCAGTGCGGCAGTGATCACACCGAACACGCTGAGCATCTGCAGAGGCAGCAGGCTGAAGCTGGTGAGCAGGTCGAACTGGAGGTTGATGAGCTTCCATAACCCGTACTTGCTGGTGCCGGCGGCGCGCTCCGCGTGAGCCACGGGCACTTCCGTGATGCGCTTGGCGAAGCTGTTGGCCAGGGCCGGGATGAAGCTTGAGCGCTCCTTGCAGAGGAGCATGGCATCCACCACGTCACGGCTATAGGCCCGCAGCATGCAGCCGTAATCGTGGAGTACCACGCCCGTGGTCTTGCGGGTGATGGCATTGACGATCTTGCTGGGCATGGTCCGGAAGAAGCTGTCGTTGTCCTGGCGACCCTGCCGCCAGCCGCCTACCACGTCATAGCCTTCCTCAGTCTTGGCCACGAGCTTGGGGATTTCCTCGGGCGGGTTCTGGAGGTCCGCGTCGAGCGTCACCACAACCTGTCCCCGCACCTCGGCGAAGGCTCCGAAAATGGCACTGTGCTGGCCATAGTTCCGGTTAAATTCCACCACCTTCACGCGCGGTTCGGTCCTTGCGAGGTCCAGCAGCATGACCAGGCTCCGATCCCGGCTGCCGTCATCGGTGAAGATGATCTCCCAGGGCTTTGCGGGATCCGAAAAATGCTCCTTCATCACTCTGGACAGGCGCTCCCACAGCGCAGGGATGTTCTCCTCTTCGTTGTAGATGGGGATCACGATGCTGAGGTACGGGTCCATGGGCGCTCCGGAGCGTCCATTCTAGTAGGATCACAACAGATTCCGGAGTTGCCCATGCCCGAACCCAAGATCCTGCTGGTGGAAGACGAGCTCAGTCTCGCCGAAGGCATCAAGCTAAACCTCGAGATGGAGGGCCTTTCCTGCACCTGGATTCCGCGGGGGGATCAGGCCCTGAAGCAGATCCTGGCGGAGACTTATGACCTCGTGATTCTCGACGTGATGCTGCCAGGCATGGACGGCTTTACCATCTGCACGAAGGTGCGCGAGGCCAAGAATTTCACGCCCATCCTCTTCCTTACCGCGAAGAACACGGACGACGACCGGGTCCACGGCTTCGAGACCGGCGCCGATGACTACCTGGGCAAACCCTTCCAGGTCCGCGAATTGTTGCTGAGGGTCCGCGCCATCCTGCGGCGGGAGTCCTGGTACCGGGGCCGTGAAATCAGCAGCCGGCAGGTCTACGGACCCTACTGGGTGGACTTTGACAACTTCTGTGGCGAGGGGCCCGGAGGGGCCTTCCAACTGGGGGTGAAGGAATCCATGATCCTGAAGCTGCTCATGGAACGCCCCGGCCAGGTGGTGAGCCGCACGGACATTCTCGACAAGGTCTGGGGCGAGGATTCCTATCCCACCAGCCGGACCGTGGACAACTTCATCGTCCGCATCCGGCGCATGATGGAGGACGACCCACGCCATCCCCGCTGGGTCCATGCCATCCGGAGCGTGGGCTACCAGTTCGATCCGGAGGGGAAGCCGCGGAAGGGGGAAGAGTAGGCGCAGAAAAGGGGGCGCGATTGCGCCCCCTTTTCTGCGGGAGGAAGTGCTATTTCGCCTCGATATCTCGGCTATGGCCCAATTTCTCGAAAGCTGCCATCTGCTCGACCAGACTGGTGGGGGCCGGGCCCTGTTTCACTTCGGCGAGAACGGACCGCTTCTCGTCGCCTTTGCTGAATTTACTTTCAGCCAGCACGGGTTCGAGGGTGGGCAACAGCACCAGTTCAGCCGCAGCACCTTCAGGCGGCTTGGAGGCGGTGATGTCGGCGACCCTGGCCAGCAGCCCGGCACCCGGAACGCCGCCAAGGCGGCGCAGGTCGAGCCAGCCGAAACCGGGGTCCCTCAGCAGGTCAAGGTCCTCCTTGTCGAGCCAGGCAAGCAGGTCGTTCAGGGCCTTGGTCTGCACCGGATCTGGGAGGCGGCGCGTCTTCTTTTCGCCCTTGACCTCCGTCTCCTGGGTAGTGTTCTCGATCCAGGCCTGGGCCCGCTTCACCCACAGGGCCGTGGTGGCTTTCTGGGTCGCGAAACCTTCGGGCGCCTTGGGGGCCTTCATGGTCTTGGCCTTCTTGCCCTTGGCGGGCACTTCAGGTTCAGCCCAGCTGGGCGCGGCAGCGTCCACTTTCGGATCGAAGAGCAGACCTTTGAGCTTCAGCAGCCTAGGCTCCAGGTCCTTGCGGCCCGTCTTGGCAGCGGCCCGGGCCGCCGCCTGGAGGTCCTTCCAGGTGCCTTTCAGGAGCAGCTTCTTCCCTTCGGCGTCGTAGAGACCATGGACGGCGCGGAGCCTCGAAAGATACGCCTCTGCGGCCAGAACGGCGGTCTGGGCCTTGTCGGGGATCTCCAGCTTGGCCACCACCAGGGCGTCGAGGGAGTCCCGAACCTCGATCACCTTCGGGTGGCTGCGGTAGTAGCCCAGCTCATGGGCGGAAAGGGCCGCCCGGTTCAGCGTGTAGGCCAGCTTCCGCTGGCTGGGGCGGAGCTGATCAAAGGCTATGGCCTGGGGCGTTTTCACTACGGCCGTGCTCGGTTCCTGCAGCTTCGGTGCAGCTGGCGCTTCGGGCTTCGCCTCTGCCGGCTTCGGCTCAGTCACGGGCAGCTGGGCTGGGGCCTGTGCAAGTGTGGGAGGAGGTGCCTGGGCCAGAAGGCTCGAGGCCACCAGTATGGCTAGGACCCATTTTCGCTGCATGGAAGACTCCTTGGCGAAGGTGCTGTGGAAGTCCCCATTATGCAGCAGGGAACAACCTCACGCTTCGAGCGGAATCTCTAGAAGGCGCTCCAGACTTTGCTTGAGTTGCTTTAGATCGAAGGGTTTACCCAGATAGGGCACCTGGCTCGCATCCAGGAATTCCCGGGTCTTCTCGTCGAAGGTATCTCCAGTCGTGTAGAGGATCCTCTGCGTCATGGCGGGGCGCTGGACCTTCAGCCAGTCGAACAGCTCCATGCCCGACAGGCCTGGCATCCGGATATCGCATACGATCAGGTCGAAGGACCCGGATTCCAGTTGCTGAACGGCGTCGTCTCCTCGGGCGCTGGAGGTGACTTCCATGCCCCAGGCACTGAGGGCATCCACCAGGCATTCCAGCAGGAAGGTTTCATCATCAACCACCAGGGCCCGAGTCCCCTGCAGCGCAACGGGAGCAGCCATGGGAGCGGCAGGCGCGGCGGGCACCGCCTGGAAGGGTAGCTCCAGCATGAAGGCATTCCCGAGTCCCTCCTGGCTGCGGGTGCTGATGCGGCCCCCATGCTGGCGGGTGATGATGTCCGCGATGGGAAGGGCAAGGCCCTCAAGAGTCGTGGCCTGAGCCGGGTCGAGCAGTTCGGCCTGCTTGGCTTCACTGTGCGCCGGCCCTGTATCCTGGACCACCACCTGGAGGTTTTCGCCGGCCATCCGGGTCGCGATCCGCAAGTGCTTCATGGGGCTGAGGGCCAAGGACTGGATTCCGCTCAGCAGCAAGTTCACGAGAGCCTGGACCATGAGCTCAGGATCGAGGGTCATCTCGGGCAAGTTGGGATCCAGGTTCAATTCCACCGTGACCCCCAGCTGCTGGGCCTTGGCCTGAACCCGCGACACCGCCTCCTGCACTACTTGATTCAGCTGAGTGGATACAGGCTTGGGCCTGGGGGGATTCATGACGGTCTGGAGCGGCTGCAACAGGCTCTGGATGGAGTCCACGGCACTCGCGAGGCGACCTGCCTGCTGCGCCTGTTCGGAACCCAGGGCGGATTCCGCGATCAGCCTCGATTCCAGAAGCACGGGGGTAAGGCGGTTGGAGACTTCGTGGAACAACGAGGGCACCAGCCGGTCCAGAGCCCCGTGTTGTTGGGAATTGACCAGGCGTTCCTGCAACTCCTGCTTTTCGGAAATATCGCGCACGAGCGCCGAGTAGGCCACCACCCGATCATCGTTCCCGCGCACAGGCGCGAAGGTGATGTTGGCCGGGAAGACATCACCCCCCTTGCGCAGACGCGTGGTGACCATGTCCCGGATGACCTGACCGCGTCCGACCTGCTTGGCTACTTGTTCGAATTCGCCGACCAGGCTGTCCGGAGCCAACAGGGCCATGTTCCGTCCCACGATCTCGGGCCGCGAATACCCGAAGATGCGCTCCGCGGCCATGTTCCAGGTGAGAATCTTCCCGTCTGCTGAGCAGGAAATCACCGCCTCGCCGATGTTCTGCACTAGGCCTTCCAGGTATCTCCGGGTCTTGAGGTTGTCCTGGTTCGCCCGCTCCAGTTGCACGTAGAGCTGACTCATCTCCTCGTTCTTCTTCTCCAGCGAATCCTTGACCTGCTTCAGCTCGGAATAGAGCCGGGCCGTCTCCATGTTGGACTTGAGGGCATCCTCCAGGAGGTCCTGGGCATCGGCGATTTTCCCGGGCACCAGGTCAGCTACGCTCACATTGCTGTGGCGCAGTACGGTCGTCTCCACCGGCGCAGGCTGTTCCTCCTCCCTGGGAATATCCAGCTCCTTCATGCTGGAACGGACGTTCGACTCGATGAGGTTCAGCATCTCGTCGAAGTCCTTGATCTTCTTGTCCAGGTGGTACTTCTTGAAGGTGTAGCCCACAGTCTCGCGGGTAATGGAGAGGAACGTGTCGAGCACGCCCGTGCCGCGGTTGGCCACAGACTCGAAATAAGGGACACTTCGAAAATTGAGCCGCCGGTTCATGACGCCCACGGCCATGGCATCTGCCAGGTCCCGCTTGTTGTACTGGATGACGAAGGGGATCTGCTTGATGTTCAGACGGTTGGCATTGAGGTTGTGATAGAGGTTCGAAAGAGAATCCACGTTGTCCTGCATTTTCGATTCACTGGAATCTGCCACGAAGACCACACCGTCGGCGCCGCCCAGCACCACCCGGCGACTGGCGTCGTACTGCACCTGACCCGGCACCGTATAGACCTGCAGGTGGATGGAATTGCCGTAGATGTAGCCCAGGTTGATGGGCAGGAGATCGAAGAACAGGGTCCGGTCCTCCTGCGTATTGACGGAGAACATCTCACCCCGCTGGGCATCCGAGCACATGGCATGCAGGGACTTCAGGTTGGTGGTCTTCCCCGAGAGGCCAGGCCCGTAATAGACCAGCTTGAGCAGGATCTCATTGGCACGGGTATTGAATTGCACCATGGGTTCGCCAGGAAAAAGGGTGGGAATCAGCCTACCACGGAGGCCTGCGGTACAAGCCGCCTCTCGAACTCAACGGCAGGCCGCGTGCTAGCATGATCTTTTTCACACTTCAGAGGTTCTTGCGCGATGACCGTCCCGACCCACGTCGCCATCATCTTCTCGGTATACCCTCCGGGCATACGCGAGGCCGGCCACTCGGAGCACCCTGAAATTTCCCTCCTTCGGAGCACGCGATGACCGTGCCGACCCATGTCGCCGTCATCTTCTCGGTATTCCCTCCGGGCATACGCGAGGCCGGCCACTCGGAGCACCCTGAAA
>CAIQPH010000222.1 GCA_903873655.1 uncultured Holophagaceae bacterium
CCGCACCCTGAATCCCTACGACTGGGCGGCCATCGAGCGCACAGTCAAGAAGACCCACCGGGTAATCGTGGCCCATGAGGACACCCTGAGCTGGGGCTACGGCAGCGAGATCGCCGCCCGGATCGCCGACGAACTGTTCTTCCATCTGGATGCCCCGGTGCGCCGGGTGGCGGCCAAGGATACCTGGGTGGCCTACCACCCGGCTCTGGAAGATGAGATCCTGCCCCAACCCAAGGACTTCCTGGAGGCCTACCGGAAACTGGCCGTGATTTGATACTCCAGATCTTTGCCGGATAGGGCGATAGGGTGGTAATCCACCCGGAGGAGCCATGCGCGTCCCGTTGATCGCCCTGCTGCTGTCCACCACCGCCGCCTTCGCCCAACTGGGGGCTCCGAGTGCCTCAGCCTCGGATCTCCAGCGCACCTGGACCCTGGGTGGCCAGGTCTACGGCCCCAACCTCACGGGGCACTTCAACGGCACGATCAACGGTCAGGCCATTGCCCTGGACCTGGACTCGGGGCTAGGTCTGGCCAAGGACAAGACCACGCCCGGCTTCTTCCTCGACTACCAGGGGCCGCGCTTCGCCTTCCAGCTGTCCAGCAGCACGGCTGAATACCGAGGCGATCGTATTTTGACAGAGCCCATTCAGATCAATGGTCAACCCCCCTTCAACGTCAGCGACCGAGTCCAGTCACATGTGAAGCTCGCCAGCGTGGACGGCATCTGGACCATCAAGTTCATCAAGGGCTCCGATGCCTGGCTGGGGCTTGACCTCGGGGCGCAGGTCTGGAAGATCGACATGGATGCCACGGATGTCACCAACCCGGCCACGGCAAGTACCAGCATCACCGCACCGATTCCGCAGATCGGCCTGTCGGCGGGCGGGCGGGGCTTCAACGGGGGCCTCGAAGCCAAGGCCTATGTCCACTACCTGGCCTACAAGCAGGCCAAATACACCATGATGGGCGCTGACCTCAGGTTCTTCCCCGTCCGCTGGTTCGGACTGCGTGCCTTCTACGAGGGCAGCACTTTCGATGTACCCCGGGGCTCGGTGAAGGATGACCTGGAATTCAACCTGGATCGCAAAGGGGGCGGTTTCGGTGCCGTGTTCCGGTTCTGAGTCCTGGAGCCGCGTCCCCCCCTTAGTGCGCGATTGGGGAAAATGGTTGCAAAAAAAAAGGGTGGACGCCGGCAATCCTGTCATGCTGTTCGCGTGACCCGCCAGGGGCGGACCTCACATATACGCAATGACGGCCTTGTCTGGGGAAAGTCATCGCTACATCATCACCAGACATTCTGCAGGAAACAGTCATGGCTCAAGGCACCGTCAAGTGGTTCAACGCTGAGAAGGGCTTCGGTTTCATCACCCCCGACGAGGGCGGCGCTGACCTCTTCGTTCATCACACCGCCATCCAGGGTGGCGGCTTCCGCACGCTGGACGAGAATCAGCGCGTCAGCTTCGAAGTCGCGCAGGGTCAGAAAGGCCCCCAGGCTACGAACGTCCAGAAGCTCTAGTCCCCCTATCGTCTCGAAGAAAAGGCGGCCCATCGGGCCGCCTTTTCGCTTGGGATGCCTGGAATATGGATAATCGTCCCCGGGTCGATGATGGCCACCCCACTTGCGGAGACATCCATGAACCATCGCATTTCGTTCCAGGCAACCGGCGGCCCGGAGGTCCTTGAGTGGGTCGAGGCCCCGCTGCCCGACCCCGGTCCGGGGGAGGCGCGAATCCGCCATACCGCCATCGGCGTAAACTACATCGACATCTACCAGCGCGCGGGCGCCTACCCGGTGCCGCTTCCCGCGGCCCTGGGCTTCGAAGCCGCCGGGATCGTCGAAGCCCTGGGACCGGGCGTGACTGGCCTCGAGACGGGCCAGCGCGTGGCCTATGTGGATGGCCCGGCCGGGGCCTACGCTGAGGCCCGGAACTATCCCGCGAAGCGTCTAGTGCCTTTGCCCGTCACGGTTTCCAACGAGGAGGCGGCGGCCCTGATCTTCAAGGGCCTCACCTCCCATATGCTGGTGCGGCGGGTCTGGCGGCCGGTAGCTGGCGAGTGGGCGCTGGTCCACGCGGCTGCGGGGGGCGTAGGGCTGATCCTCACCCGGTGGCTGGCCGCGGAGGGTGCCCGGGTGATCGCTGTCGTCAGCAGCGGGGAGAAGGCAGACACAGTAAAGGCTGCGGGAGCCCTGGCGGTCATTGTCGTTCCCCGGGGTGGGTCCTACGGGAATCTGGCCTCGGAAGTGCGGCAACTCACGGGCGGGGAAGGCGTGCGCGTGGCCTACGATTCCGTCGGCAAGGACTCGTTCGACGCGTCCCTGGACAGCCTCGCCCAGTTCGGCCTCATGGCTTCCTACGGCCGGGCCAGCGGTGCGCTGCCCATGCTGGATCCCGCCGACCTCGGGCGCCGGGGTTCCCTGGCCGTCCAGCGTCCGACCGTCTTCCACCATGTGGCGGACCCCGGGGATCTCCAGGCGGCCGCCAGGGACCTCTTCGAAGCCCACGCCAAGGGAGTCATCCGGGCCCACATCCATGACCGGCTGCCCCTCCGGGAAGTCGCACAGGCTCACCAGCTCCTGGAGTCGCGGTTGACCCAGGGTGCCCTGCTGCTGATTCCCTGAGGCGCTGCCGCGAACCTAGTGGTGCCCGTGATCGTCAGCCGCAGCGGGTTTGCCGATGAACTCCGCCTTGCGGCCCAGGAAGATGACCCATAAACCGTAAAGGACCAGAACCGTCAGGCCCAGGAAGAAGAAGCCAGGGCGGGCGGCGGCCACGGTCGCGGACCGGAAGCCCAGCAGGCCGAGGACAGCCAGGAAGATCCCGGTCGCGATGAGCAAGATGCCCCAGCGGGTCGCAGTGGCCGGATTCTGGCCTACTTCCTCAGGCAAGGTGCCGAGGGGTGAACTGACCTCACCAGCCAGATGGGTGCCCTGGAAGATCAGGACCAGGGAAAGCAGGAAGTAGAGGGCCAGGAAGAGCATGGGGGAACTCCGCGAGGCTCCAGAATCGCACAAAGGACCTCCTCGTAGCATTGCGTGCCAGTGAAATTCCCAACTTGACATCATCAAACGATTGATTAGTATCAAAAAATCGAGTTAATCACTCGATTGATTCAAATGCTATGGAGCCTGCCTTGACCCCTTCGGTTTTAACCCATGACTCCCGGACACGCCTCATCGAATCGGCCATCATCCATTTCGCGGCCAAGGGTTTCGACGGCACCGGCATCCGGGAGATCGCCAAGAGTGCCAATGCCAACTCGGCCCTGGTGGCTTACCACTTCTGCGGCAAGGAGGGCCTCTACCTGGAAGCCCTCAAGGCGATCTTCTCCCGGAAGGTCTCGCCGGTCTCCCTGCTGGCGAACCTGCCGCCGCCCGGGTCGCCCGGGGCCCGGAAGGCTGCCCTGCAGGGCTTCCTGGACTACATCCGCGCCTTCACCACTGAGATCATGTCCTGCCAGGGGGCCGACCCCATCGACGAGGCGGCCATGGTGCTCATGTCCCGGGAGATGCAGTCCCCCCGACCCGCCTCATCGGCCCTCCTGGTCGAGCATATCCAGCCCTACGTCACCTACCTGAGGGACTGCCTCCAGATCCTGCGACCCGACCTGGATGAGGACGCGCTCTTCGCCATGGGCGTGAGCATCCAGGGGCTGATGATCCACTTCAGCAACTCCCTGGGGATCATCCGCCTCGTCCGGGGCAATCCGGCCTATCCCGAAGACACGGAGAAGCAGATACAGCACTTCATCGATTTCAGCCTGCGGGGGCTTGGCGTTCCCGAGGCCTTCCCGCAGCCGAGGAACTGACCATGCTCCCGATCGCCCCACCCGCCCTGCTGGCCCTCGTTCAGACGCTGCCTCCGGTCCCTGGCGCACCCCTCCTCCTCGATCTTTCCGACGCCCTCGCACGCGCCCGGAACGAGAACCCCATGCTCCGTGCCGCCAAGGCCCGCGTGGACGAGCGCCGGGGCCTGATCACCAGCACCCGGGCGGATGCCCTCCCCCAGTTGACTGTCGTCGGTGACTTCACCCGGGTCCGGGATGTGTCCCTTCTCAACAGCAGTTTTGCGAGCGAGGCGGCGAAGTTCGGCCTGACCCCTGACACGCTGGTGGGGACGCAGAGCCTCTACACCACCCAGGCGAACCTGACTCAGCCCCTGTTCTATTGGGGCAAGCTGGGCACCGCCGTCGACATCGCGCGGATGGGGGAGCAGGAGGCCACGTTCTCCTATACGACCTCGGAGTTGGATGTCCTCCACGGCGTTGCCAAGGCCTATCTGGCCGTGCTTTCCAATCAGGCCGAGCAGGAGGTTATCGAGGTCCGGCGGAAGACCGCGGAGCAGTTCGTAGCGGATGTGAAGGCCAAGCTGGAGGCTCAGACGGCCACCGAACTGGACCGCCTTCGCGCGGAGAGTGAGCTGCTGGCTGTGGTCCCGGACGCGCTGCAGGCGGAGGCCCAGTTGAAGCGGGCCATGGAAGTGCTGAACGGGCAACTGGGGCTCGATCCTCGAACGCCCGTCGCCCTCGCCTCGCTGGGGCTGCCGGAGGCAGGAGTGAAGCCTGTAGGAACCGAGCGCAGCGAACTCGCCCAGCTGAAGCAGCAGGAGGCGATGTACCGGGCCAATGAAAAGATCATCACCTCGGACCTGCGCCCGAAATTCGATCTCAGCGCCAGCTATGGCTATCAGGCAGGCAAGACCGATCTCCTTTTCAAGGAGCCCTACGACACCTGGCGGGTAAGCATCACCATGAAGTTCCCCATCTTCGACGGGCTGCGGAGCTCGGGCAAGCGGGCCCAGAACACGGCTCAGCTCGAACAGGTGAGGCAATCGCGCATCGATCGGGAGCGGTCCGTGGCCATCGAGCAGAGCACCGCCGACCGCGAACTGGAGAAGGCCAGCGCCCTGAACGAGGCAGCCCGGAGGGCTCACGACGCGACCCTGGAGGCGCTGCGCATGAGCCGCGAATCCTACGACCAGGGCCTTATCACCTCCCTTGATCTCCTGCAGGCGGAGCGGTCGGAACGCCAGGCCGAGAGCCAGCGGCGCCGGGCCGAGTTGGGCCTGTGGTCTGCCCGCTTCGACCAGCGCCGATCGCTGGGCCTTCCACCTCTTTGACTTGAGCCGGCCTCGCATCAGGCGGTGCCTGATGCGAGGTGGGGAACTGCTTTTTGGAGCCGACCATGAACCGCAAAACCATCCTCTACATCGCAGTGCCCATCGCCGTCATCGCCGGCACGGCCACCTATCACCGCAGCCAGAGGAACCAGGAACTGGACCACCAGGCCAAGGTCAAGTCCGAGGGCCTGCTGGCAGTGACGCTGGTGCCGGTGGAGGAGCGCACGTTCCATCCCGCGGTGCCCTTCACCGGCACCCTGCTGGCGGTGAACCGCGCCGAGCTCAAGGGCGAGGTCGTGGGCCGCATGACCCGCGTGGCCGTGCAGGAAGGCGATACTGTGGCCGCCGGCGCGCTGCTCGGCGCCCAGGATGAGGACGACTACCTGCTGGGCGTCCAGGCCGCCGAGGCCCAGCTGGCCCAGGCCAAGGCCCAGGCGCTGCAGGCGCAGCGGGACAACGACCGTGCCATCAGCCTGCTGGAGAAGCGCAGCATCACCAAACAGGCAGCTCAGCAGGCCGAGACCGTCTGCAACGCCACCCGGGCCGCCGTCCAGGCGGCGGACAGCAACCTGGGCCTGGCGCGCCTCCGCCTGAAGAAGGCCCGCATCGTGGCGCCCTTCTCGGGGCAAGTGGCCCGGCGGCTGGTCCAGCCCGGGGAGATGCTGAACCCCGGCCAGTCCGCCTTCGAGGTGGTGGACAACCGCAAGCTGGAAATCCAGGCCAACCTGTCGGCCGAGGTCATGGAGCTCGTGAAGCCCGGGCTTTCGGTCACCTTCCATACGGCCGGCATCAGCCATTCGGTGGCGGGCACCCTCACTCAGGTGAGCCCCTCCCTGTCGGCGGACGGGCGCACCCTGCGCGTCCGCATCGAAGTGCCCAATCCCGACGGCCAGCTCAAGGGCGGCCTCTTCGTGGAAGGCGTCATCCTCGGCGAAGGCGAGGTGAAGCAGGCCTCCCTGCCCGCTACCCTCATGAAGGCCGAGGGCCGCGACGCGGAACTCTTCGTGGCGCAGGAGGGCGTAGCGCACCGGCGCAAGGTCTCGCTGGGCCTTGAACAGAATGGCTTCCGTCCGGTCCAGGGGCTGTCCCTGAAGGACCTGGTCATCGACAGCGGCAAGGACCTGGTGGGCGAGGGCACCCGTCTGCAGGTCGTCGAAAAAGCCGCTGCTGGAGGGAAGTGACATGTTCCTCTCCGATTTCTCCATCCGACGGCCCGTTTTCACCGTCTGCATCATGCTGGCCCTGGTGGTGCTTGGCCTCTTCTCGGTCAAGGGCCTGGGCATCGAGCAGTTCCCCAACACCGACCTCCCCATCATCACGGTCTCTATCATCTATCCCGGTGCCAGCCCCGAGTCCGTCAAGCAGGACGTGGTCAAGAAGGTGGAAGAAGCGGTCAATCCCCTGGAGGCGATCAAGGAGATCAGCTCCACCAGCCAGGAGGGTCTGGGGACCCTCCTGATCCAATTCCAGCTCGGCCGTAACATCGACAAGGCTCTGGACGACGTGCGCGCCAAGATCGGCCAGATCCGCCGCGACCTGCCGAACAACATCGAAGAACCCGTCATCTCCAAGTTCGATCCGGCCCAGCTTCCGGTTCTTTCGCTGGTGGTGAAACCGGACACCAAACACCCAATCATGAGCGACCGGAACCTGACCGGCATTGCCGAGGACTTCCTGAAGCGCCGGCTGGAGAACGTGAACGGCGTGGGCAAGGTGGAACTGGCTGGCGGCAGCACCCGGGAGATTCTCGTGCAAGTGGATCCCCAGGCCCTGGAATCCCGCGGGCTCTCGCTGGCGGCGGTCATGGGGGCGCTCGGCAATGACACCACGGCCATCCCCAGCGGGAGCCTGCTCCAGGGCCGCCGTGAGGTGTCCGTGAAGGTGGATGCCAAGGCAAAATCCGTGGATGATTTCCGCCACGTAGTGGTGGGCAACAAGCTGGGCCGCCCCATCGAACTGCAGGAGGTGGCCACCGTGGTGGATGGCATCAAGGAGCGCCGAAGCCTGGCCCGACTGGATGGCCGGGACGTGGTGGCCCTGGAACTGCAGCGGCAGACAGGCGGCAACACCGTAGCCATGGTGACCGCGGTACGAACAACCCTTGCTAGCCTGAAGCCAGATCTGGAAAAACAGGGCGTGGAGGTGGTGACGGCCCGTGACAACGCCCGCTTCATCTCCGACAGCGTGGACGACGTGAAGGTGTCCATCTACCTGGGCGGCCTGCTCACGGTGATCATCGTTTTCTACTTCCTCAAGAGCTGG
Source organism: uncultured Holophagaceae bacterium (assembly GCA_903873655.1). GTDB lineage: Bacteria > Acidobacteriota > Holophagae > Holophagales > Holophagaceae > Geothrix. The sequence goes on from CAIQPH010000222.1 coordinate 7,380, forward strand.
CGCTCCACCCTCATCACCAGCCTCACTCTGCCTGTCTCCGTGATATCGACCTTCATCATCATGAAGGCCCTGAACTTCACCCTGAACACAATGACTTTGATGGGCCTCAGCTTGGCCATCGGCATCCTCATCGATGATGCCATTGTGGTTCGGGAGAACATCACCCGACACGCCGAGATGGGCAAGGACCACGTCACCGCCGCCCGGGAAGGCACAGCCGAAATCGGCCCCGCCGTCATCGCCACCACCCTGTCCATCCTGGCGGTGTTCGTGCCCGTGGCCTTCATGGGCGGCATCGTGGGCAAGTTCTTCTTCCCCTTCGGCATCGTGGTGGCCTTTGCCGTGGCAGTCTCGCTCTTCGTCAGTTTCACGCTGGATCCCATGCTCAGCGCCGTGTGGCCCGATCCCGAGCACGAGAAGAGCCCCGATGCCCATGTCCACTACAAGGGCCAGAACCTGATCATGCGCAGTGTGGAGGCCTTCAGCCGCATGCTGGACCGGTGGGAGGGATTCTACAAAATTGCCATCGAATGGGCACTGAATCACCGGAAGAGCGTCATGGCCATCGGCTTCGGTAGCTGGGTCCTTGCCATGGCCCTGGCCGGGCTGCTCGGCAACAACTTCATGCCCGACTACGACCGCGGTGATCTGGCCGTTTCCTTCAAGGCCGAACCCGGATCCAGCCTGCAGACCACCCGGCAGAAGGCCGAGGCCATCGAAGCGCTCATCAAGGCCACGCCCGGTGTGGAACTGGCCTACACCACCATCGGCACGGGCCTGAACGGCACCATCAACAGCGGCAACATCTACGTGAAGTTGAAGGAGGGAAGGCGGCCCCACCACATCCAGATCCGCCGGAAGCTGAGGGACGCGCTCCGTGTCGTTCCCGGCGTCGAAACCACGGTGGGGACGGTCAACGACTTCGGCCAGCAGTCCCCCATCATGATTGCGGTGCAGGCCCCGGATCGGGAGTCCGTGATCCGCGCGGTGCCCCTGGTGAAGGAGGCCCTGCGTTCCGTGTCCGGGGCCGTGGACATCTCCACCAGCCTGGACAGCGGCAAGCCCGAGTTGAGGCTCGTGATCGACCGCAAGGCCGCCTCGGATCTGGGCGTGAGCCCCTCCGCCGTGGCCCGGGTGGTGCGTCCCCTCGTCGATGGCGAGAAAGTGGCCAAGTACGAGGACGAAACCGGCGAGCAGCGGGACGTCCGGGTGCGCCTCTCCGACCAGGAACGGCGCCTTTCGGCCCAATTGGCCAACATGACCGTGGAAAGCACCAAGGACCTGGGTGGCGGCAAGCATCCCCTCATCCGCCTGAACCAGGTGGCCCGCTTCGAGGAGGGCATCGCCCCCGCCAAACTGCAGCGGCACGACCTCAGGGAGGAGGTCGAGGTCAACGCCAACTTCGAGGGGGCCACCCTGGGCGAGGTGAGCAACGACGCTGCCAAGAAGGTCGCGGAGCTGAAGGCCAGCGGGAAGCTGCCCGAGGGCCTGCGGGTGGAATTCCTGGGCCAGACCCGCGACAGCAAGGAGACCGCGGGCTACATGGGCCAGTCGCTGCTCCTCGCTGTGTTCTTCATCTACTTCGTGCTCGCCAGCCAGTTCGAGAGCTTCAAGCTGCCGATCACGATCATGCTCAGCCTGCCGCTCTCCATGGTGGGCATGGTCATGATGCTGCTGGTCACCGGCGACAACATGTCCATGATGACGAGCATCGGCATGATCCTGCTCATGGGCCTGGTGACCAAGAACGCCATTCTGCTGGTGGATCACGCCCTCCACCTGGACCGGGAGGAGGGCATCTCCCGGCGTCAGGCCATCATCCGGGCGGGCACCGTGCGGTTGCGGCCCATCCTCATGACCAGCTTCGCCATGGTCGGTGGCATGCTCCCGCTCTTCCTGGCCCTGGGTGCGGGCGCGGAGATGCGAGCTCCCATGGCCCGGGCGGTAGTGGGCGGCCTCATCACTTCCACCCTGCTGACCCTCATCGTGGTACCGGTGTTCTTCGAGATCCTGGAAGACTTCACACTGGCCAAAGCCTGGGCCTGGCTGCGTCGTCGCCTTGGCATGACGGTGCCCGAACCCGCCGTCGACCTACCCCTCGTGGAGGCCCCTGATGCCTGATTTCCCGTTCTACGCCGCGGTGGAATCCCGCCGCACGATCCGGGACTTCCTGCCCGATCGCGTGCCTCAGGAAGTGCTGGACCGCTGCCTGGATGCGGCGCGCCTGGCCCCCAGTTCCAGCAACCTGCAACCCTGGGAGTTCGTGGTCATCCGCGATCCAAAGGCCCGACAATTGGCCAACGCCGCCTGCCTGGATCAACTGCCCGCCAAGACCGCCCCAGTGCTGATCGCCCTGGTCACCCACCGGGACACCTGGCGGCGGAACCGGGATGAGATCCTGCGGATCTTCCGCAGCCGCGGTCCCCTCCGCAAGAGCCATGAAGCCTACTACCGGAAGATCATCCCGCTGGTCTACACCACGGGACCCTTCGGCCTTCTCGGACCCTTGAAACGGGCCTTCAGTCGCGTCGCCTCCCTGTTCAAGTCCACACCCAACCTCATGTCCCGGGCGGACGTCCGCGTCATGGCCCACAAAAGCACGGCCCTGGCGGCCGCCACGTTCATGCTGGCCATGCGGGCGGAAGGCTACGATACCTGTCCCATGGAGGGCTTCGACCCCTGGCGGGCCAAAGCCCTGCTCGCCCTGCCCAGAGGCGCCGAGGTGAACATGTTCCTGGCGGTGGGGAAGCGCAGCGAGAAAGGCATCTGGTGGGATCGTGTCCTCATGCCCCGGGAGTGGGTCGTCCGCGAGATCTGAGGCCACTCCACAAATAAGGGTTCCCGGTGGTCTTCCTGTCTTCGTGGTGAATCTTTTCCATTCGGACAGAACGACTCTTCAGGCACTCTGGAAGATCGATGGTTGCTGCGTCCCAAGAGCTGAGAGACCTGCTGCGCCTGGCTGACCTGCCGGTGGAAGGGTTCACCGTGCCTGGCGCGAAGCTGCGGTGGACTTCTCCGCCCGCCCTGGCCTCGGTGCTGGCGAGGTGGATCACGCGCGGGGGGAAGGTTCAGTCGATCTGGGTGGATGCCCCGAGCGAAGCGGAGGCCCGCACCCTGGCGCAGGACCTTCAGGCGTTCCTCCCGGGCGCGGGGGTGGCGCATTTTCCCGGGTTCGCGGCCTATGCGGGTGGAGAGAGCAGCCCGCCGGGCATGGTGCTGCGGGAGCGCCTGTCGACGTTGGTGGGCCTGCTGGAGCGGCGGGTCCAGGTGCTGGTCACGGGGCCCCTCAGTGCTTGCGAGAAGCTGCCCCACCCGACCTGGTTCCAGAAACAGAAGCTCGAATTGCGCAAGGGCGCCGAAGTGCCCAGGGAACTGCTGCTGGAGACACTGGTGGCCCTGGGCTACCGCCGCACCGAGCTGGCCGCAGCGCCGGGAGAATTCAGCTCCCGCGGCATGGTGGTGGACCTCTGGCCTGACCACCTGGACCAGCCGCTGCGCCTGGAGACCTTCGGCGACGAACTGGAGCGGCTGAGCCCCTTTGATCCAGACACCCAGCGGCGCACGGGCGAAGCACTCGAGTCGCTGATGCTCTACCCGCGCTTCGAGGGGAACCGGGGCGACAGCGCGGCGTTGCTGGCTGCGGTGACCTCCCGGGCGGATCGAACCCAGGAACCAGGAGACGACCTGGCCTTCCGGCGGGCGCGGCTCGCCACCCACGGCCACTTCCCTGGCGAGGAGCTGTTCCATCCCATGCTCGCGCAGCCCAAGGGCCAACTGGTCCACTGGGTGCCACCCTGCCTTCGCGTGCGTCTGGATGGGCCCTGGGAAGAGGCTCTGCGGGACGCGGAACGTACCCGCATTGAGGAAGGCCTGGCTGTGCTGCGCCGGGGCGGCGTGATCTGTCCCGATTTCGAAGATCGTTTCCTGCCTTCGGATCCCAGCCGCCCCACCCTGCTGTTGACTGAGTGGCAGAGCGAGGCCACGGTGCCCCTGGCGGCCCAGCCCATTCGCGAGTATCGGGGCCGCCTCGCCGAGTTGGCGGACGACCTTCAGGACTTGTCCCTCTCGGGGCACCGGGTCTTCCTGGCGGGTTCCACACCGGGCATGCGGGACCGCTTCCAGGAATTCATCCGAGAGCACGAACTGCCCCAGGCCTACGGCACCGAAGTCGGCTGCCGGGCCCTGCAGCTCTCCCTGAGCGCCGGCCTCCACCTCAAGGAACCCGCCCTGGTGGTCCTCACGGAGCGTGAGGTTTTCGGCCGCAAGGCCATCCAGGCGGCGCCCAAGAAATCCCGCAGCGCAGCTTTCCTGTCCGACCTGCGGGATCTCAAGCCCGGCGACCGGGTGGTGCACCTGGACCACGGCATCGGCGAATTCCTGGGTTTCGCCACCCTCACGGTGGGCAGCGAGGAGCACGAGGTCCTGCAGCTCCGCTACGCCGATGGCGGTCAGCTCAACGTGAGCCTGGAGCGGGCCGACCTCGTGCAGCGCTACACTGGCGCCGAGGGCCACCGGCCGCCCCTGGACAAGCTGGGCGGCGCCAGCTGGGCCAAGGTCAAGCGCAGGGCCAAGAAGGCCATCCGCGACATGGCCGATGAACTGCTGAAGCTCTATGCCCAGCGCAAGCTCGAGAAGGGCCACGCCTACCCGCCAGACGGGCCGGACATGGCGGCCTTCGATGCCAGCTTCGCCTTCACGCCCACCCCGGATCAGATCGAGGCCATCGAGGCTGTGAAGGCGGATTTGGAGTCCCCGCGTCCCATGGATCGACTGCTGGTGGGGGATGTGGGCTTCGGCAAGACGGAAGTGGCCATGCGCGCCGCGGCCAAGGTCGCGCTGGAAGGCAAGCAGGTGGCCGTGCTCTGCCCCACGACTGTGCTCTGCTTCCAGCACTTCCGCACCTTCAAGGAGCGCTTCGCAGGCTTCCCCATCCGCATCGAGATGCTCAACCGCTTCGTGGATTCCGCGGACCAGAAGCGCATCCTCCAGGAAGTTGGCGACGGCAAGATCGAGATCGTCATCGGCACCCACCAGATGCTTGGGGCCCGGGTGAAGTTCGCGGACCTGGGCCTGGTGGTCATCGACGAGGAGCAGCGCTTCGGCGTGGGTCACAAGGAGAAGCTGAAGCGGCTGCGGCTCAACGTGGACCAACTCGCGCTGAGCGCCACGCCCATTCCCCGCACCCTGCACATGAGCCTCACGGGGCTGCGGGAGATCAGCCTCATCGAGACGCCGCCGAAGGACCGCCTGTCCATCGAGACCGTGGTCGCGCCCTGGAGCGACGAACTGGTGCAGACCGCCATCCAGTTCGAGCTGCGCCGGGGCGGCCAGGTCTACCTGGTGCACAACCGGGTGGAATCCATCGTGTCCGTCGCCGCGCGCGTGCGCGAACTGGTGCCGGACGCCCGGGTGGCCGTTGGGCACGGCCAGTTGAGCGACGAGGGCCTGGAGCAGGTGATGCTGGCCTTCATGGAGGGCCGCGTCGACGTGCTGGTGGCCACCACCATCGTCGAGAACGGCCTGGACGTGCCCAACGCCAACACGCTCATCGTCCACCGCGCCGATGCCTTCGGTCTCAGCCAGCTCTACCAGCTGCGAGGCCGGGTGGGCCGCAGCGACGTCCCGGCCTATGCCTACCTGCTGATCCCACCCAAGCACGAGATCAGCGAGGAGGCCCGCCGGCGGCTGCAGGCTTTGGAGGACTTCTCCGAGCTGGGCTCGGGCTTCCGCGTGGCAGCCATGGACCTGGAGCTGCGCGGCGCCGGGAATCTGCTGGGGGGCGAGCAGTCCGGCCACATCCACGACATTGGCTTCGAACTCTACGTCAAGCTGCTCGAGGAGACGCTCCAGGAACTGCAAGGCCAGCCTAGCGGCAGCTTCGAGGTGAAGCTGGACGGTCTGGCCCCGGGCGCCCAACTGGGCCGTCGCTGGATCGATCAGGCCGCCGAGCGATTGGTGGCCTACAAACGCATCTCGCGCCTGCGGGAGGAGCGGGATCTGGAGCTCTACCGTCTGGATCTGGAGGACCGCTTCGGCCGCATCTCCGACGATGATGCCGACACGCTGCGCTTCTTCGAGCTGCTCAAGGTCAAGCTGCGGGCCCAGGCCCTCGGCGTTTCCGAGGCGACTGTGGACAAGGGCCAACTCAAGCTGCGCCTGAGCCCTCAGACGCCCCTCGATCCCGTGAAACTCATGGCTTGGGTGGGGCGGACCAGGGGTGCCAGCTTCAGCCCCGATGGCGTCGTGCGCCTGCCGGTGCTTGGCACCGCCGATGGCCCCATCCTCCAGGCCCAGCAGCTGCTGGCGGAATGGTCTGCATTGGGCTGAATTCAGCTGGAAGGCCACCCCCGCCGAAAGACAGGCATGAGCCTAGATGGATTGTTGGTATTTCCACTGCCCCCTCGGGCCCCGATACTGGAGCCCCGGAACCCCAGGCTGCCGGATTAGAAGCCATGAAAACCGAAGAGTTCCGAAGTCCACAGAATCCACGCGGCCTTGTAGCAGTGACGATTGTCGGCTTTTCAGGAGCCCTGGTCATTGCTGCGTTCCTCGCAGTCTACGGAGTCAACCAGGCTGCGGATTCGGTCACGCTTCCCGTGGCCGGCAGGACCCTGAACCAATTCCTGGCCATCGTACTGACTTGCATTGCCCTCATCGTCCCGCTGACTGCCAACCTCTACACGCCAAAGCTGGTGACCCTGTATGTGAAGCATCCGCTGATCGTGGCCATGCTTTCGCTGCTGCTGGGAAGCCACATCATCTGCTTGTCCCTGAACTTCATCCCCGCCGGCAGTGTCCTCAACCGTGTGCTCGTCAACCTGCTGGCCCTGATTTACCTTCTGGTGATGACGGGGGCGCTGCCGTTCCTGTACGGTATCAGCCGCTTCCTGCGACCGAGCTATTTCATGCCCATGCTCACCCGGAAAGGCTTGCGGAGCCTTGAGGAGTTGACCCGGGGACGCCGGGTTGAAGCCAACAAGGACAACCTGTTCGAAACCATCGATGTGGTCGCCAATGTGGCCCTGACCGGCATGGCCCGCGGCGACCGGCAGCTGGTGCTGCTCTCGCTGAAAAGTTTGCATTCGCTGTTGGCAGGGATTATTACCTGTGGGGAAGAGGACGCTGCAGCCTGGCGCGACTCAAGGCCATGGTTCGTTCCGGGCCTAGCCAAGGAGGGACAAGACTACCTCATCCGTGAGCGGGTATGGCCCGAGGCCTATCTCTTGGCGCAGATACTCAAAGTGGCCGAGGTTGCCACCCGGCGACAGCACGAACTGCTGTCCGAGATGGCCGCGCACCTAGTGGAAACGGCGCGCCTGGCCTGCGAGGCCGAGTCGGAACCTGTGATCGAACTCCATGTTATGACCTTCAATACCCTGCTGAGGGAGGCTCTGGATGAACGTGACCTCCGCCGGTTCCAGAACCTGTCCTACCACTTCCGGCTGCTCGTTCAAACCTTCCACCAAGCCCCTGATCGGATACATGATGCCCTGCGCCATCTGATGCACTATGCCCGTCTCGCGGCCAAGGTTGGGTTGCACTTCGCCTTCGAGACGGTGGTCTACGACCTGGGCGAGTTGGCGCTTAGCCTCGGCCGGCGTAATGAGGAGCATGCCGTGGAGCTAATCCAGGCCTGGTCGGGACCGGTCTGGCAGGAGGCCATCGCGCCGGATAGTGCCATGAAGAAGGTCGGCTGGCGGGCCCTATTGCGCACTCACTGGGAGGCCAGAGCTTTGGGCCTGAAGGAGGTCGCCGATGCCATCTACTGGCGCTTCCTGTCGGACGAGGCCATTCATCGCGAGCAGCTGGAACTCTTGCTGGAGGACAACCGGGAACTGCACTACGAATTCAATGACCGGTTGATGCGTTTTGCCCACCTGTCTCCGGCCGCAGAGGCTGAGGCCCAGGCCTTCCTGGAGCAGTGGTAGGCATTCACCGGCAGGGACCCGCCATTCGCCGATCTGTGCAAATGCGAGTCCCCTAAAGGGCTAGCTTGGAGCCATCCCCGGGGGTGCCCATGCTGACCTTCCAGATTCCCAAGGCTGCGGCCCTGATCCGGATCGCTTATAGGGCGGTCCTGTCCACACTCCTGACAGCATTGATGCCCGCCGCCCTGCACAGCGCGGAGCCACGCATCGTGGCACTGCATGGCCTCGAATCCGCGGAAGTGCGCCAGCAGGGCTTCACCCTGCCCAGGCCCATGACCATCCACATCTACGCCCGGGGCGGCGGCATCCGCCAGATTATGCGCACTCCACGGGAGAGCCCCCTCTACGCCTATGGCTGGATCCTGAACGCCGCCACCCGGGAAGTCGTCTGGCAGATGGACGGAGCGAACACGAAGCGGGACTGGGACTACCGCGTGGCGGACAAATACCTGGACCTGCCCACCGGCAGCTACGAGGCCTACTTCGCGAACCACGGGTTTGGCCAGGGGCTGCTCTTCGCCCGGTGGACCCGGAACATCGACCGACGGTCCCTCCAGGCTGGGAGTCCTGAGCCGCCCCATGGCTTTGTCTTCGGCGTCAGCGATGCCGACCTCCTTCGCCACTGGCGGGAACAGGTTGGGAACTACGGCATGGAGATCAACCTCCCGGGCGGGCAACCCTCGGAGGTGTCCACGTTCGAAGCTCCCCTGCACTGGAAGAACATCCTCCTGTCGCTACCGGCAAGCAACGATAGCGGCCACTGGACCCAGGCCTTCCACGTGCGCAGGCCCATTTCGCTGCACATCTATGCAGAAGGGGAAGGCAGCGGCCGCAGCATGCAGGACTACGGCTGGATCACGGATGCCCGCAGCCGGGCACGGGTATGGGAAATGAGCCTGGATAAGTCCCAGTACGCCGGAGGGGCCCAGAAGAACCGCCGCCAGGTGGAGACCATCCAGCTGCCCGCAGGGGACTACGAAGCGAGCTTCATCACCGACGATTCCCACTCCCCCGCGGATTGGAACGCAGCGCCGCCCTGCGATCCCGGCTTGTATGGCTTGACGCTCTCTGTTCCTTCGGATGGAGAGCTTCCAGCGGTCTCGCTGATCCAGCCACTCGCATGGACCGCCCTGTCTGAATTGGTGCGCGTGGGCAATGGGCAGGATCGTCGCGCGACCTTCTCCCTTGCCACAGGCCAGCGGATCCGAGTCTATTCCATTGCCGAAGGCACCAGCCACGACATGACGGATGAGGCCTGGATCGAGGATGCCATCGGCAAGCATGTCTGGACCATGGAGCACAGCCGCACCCACCACGCGGGAGGGGCCACCAAGAACCGCCTTCTCGATGAACTGATCACCCTCGCCCCGGGAACCTACACCCTCCGCTTCAAGACCGATGACAGCCATGCCTACGGCCACTGGAACGACGATCCGCCCTTTGATCCGGAGCACTACGGCGTGACCGTCTATGCCGTGAAGTGAGTGGCTAGGCCGGTGTTTGCGAACACTCCAGCGATTCGGGCCCCGCAGTGTTCACAAGTTCCGTCCCCCTGGACGCGCAGGTCCACCACCCGATACCCCTCGCGCTGGATCACCGCTCGTCCGCAACCGGGGCAGTAGGTGGACCCACCCTCCGGATCGTAAATGTTCCCGGTGTAGACGTACTTCAGACCGGCTTCCCGGGCGAGGTCCCGAGCCCTGGTGAGCGTGGCCCTGGGGGTGGGCGGCCGGTCCAGCAGCCGATGGTTCGGGTGGAAGGCGCTGAAGTGCAGGGGGATTTCGACGCCCAGATCGGAGGCGATCCACCTGGTGAGGCTTTTAATATCGGCATCCGAATCGTTCAGGCCGGGGATGAGGAGGGTCGTGATTTCCGTCCATACCTTCGTCTCGTGGACCAGGAAGCGCAGGGTGTCGAGGACCGGCTCCAGGGAGCCGCCCACCACGCGCCGATAGAAGCCGTCGTTGAAGGCCTTCAGGTCCACGTTGACCGCATCCAGATGGGCGAAGAAATCCCGGCGGGCTGCGTCCTCCAGGTAGCCCGCCGTCACGGCGACGGTGGCGATCCCGTGTGCATGGCAGGCCTCGGCCACATCCGAGACGAACTCCAGGAAGATGGCCGGTTCGTTGTAGGTGAAGGCCACACTGCGACAGCCCTGGCGGCGGGCGCTCTCGGCGATGGCGGCAGGCGTGACCCGGCCCTGGAGGAAGTTCAGATCCCGGGCGCGGGAGAGCCTCCAGTTCTGGCAGAAGCGGCAGGACAGATTGCAGCCCACGGTCCCGAAAGAGAGCACCGAGGAGCCGGGGAGAAAATGATGGAGGGGCTTCTTTTCGATGGGGTCGACGCAGAAGCCGCTCGAGCGTCCATACGCTGCCAGCACCATCCGGCCTCCCCTGCGCTGTCGCACCAGGCAGCGGCCCTGCTGCCCCTCCCGCAGGGCGCAGTGGTGGGGGCAAACCTCGCAGCGGAAGCGGCCGTCCGCCAACTTTCGCCAGTGGCGCGCTGGGTGGAGGGCGCCAGCGGTGTCAGGAACCATGGGGGCGTACCGGCGGTGGCTCGTCGTGCCAGGCTTCTACGGTGAAGGTCCAGGCCCGGATTCGCGGGGACCAGAAGCCGGCAGACCACCCGGCTTTCCGCTTTAGGGCAGCGAGGAAGGTGCGGGGATCCTGAAGCCCCTTCCAGACCTGGGGCAGGAAGACCGCCCTGTGCCCTTCCTGATCCAGAACCAGGCCATCCACGCCGGGCCGGAGCTGTCTGAGGAGATCCTCCTCGCCAGAGCAGGCGAGGGGGCTCAGCGGTGAGAGCATGGACACTTCCACAGCCAGGCGGGGGAGTTCCTCCCGCTGGACGGGGGTGAAGCGGGGGTCCTGGAAGGCGGCAGCCCGGGCGTGGTCGATGACGCCTTCCACCAAGGATTCGCTCGGCGAGAGGCTGCCGATGCAGCCGCGCAGATTTCCGTCCAAGGTGAGGGTCACGAAGCACGCGCCCGGGCCGTCGAAACCGAAGGCGCCGAGTTCCTGGCACACAGGGCCACCCAGGGCTTCAGCGATGACTCCCCTGGCCAGCCGTGCCAGGCATCGCCCGTCCCGCTCAGGGATGGCCGTTGCCGGTCTCGAAAAAGGCAAAGGCACCATAACCGACGACCTCCTCCTGCCCGCCAGCCGTATCGCCCGAGTTCCGGAGGTCCAGCAGCATCGGGTGCAACCGCTTGCGCCGGGCGGCTTCCAGGAAACCTGCCGCAGGGGCGGCCCCGCAGGCGCACTCAGAGGCCAGGGCCGTGTCGAGCCGCAGGATTTGGCGAGCAGTTTCCTCATCCCTGGCGCGGCACTCGCGGTAGGGCAGGTAGTGGGAGAGGTCCGAACTCACCACGATGACCGTTTCGGGGCCGCCCCAGAGGGCTTCCACCACTGCGGCCACCTGGAAGGGCGAGGCCTGGCCCACAGCCAGGGGGACCAATTTCGCCTTCGGGGCCACCCGCTGCAGGAAGGGCAGATGCACCTCCAGGGAGTGTTCGGGCCGGTGGATGGCATCGCTCCGGCGCACCTGGGGGATCTGCGCCAGGGCCTCCAGATCGAGGTCCACGATGCCGAGGGGCGTTTCGAAGGCGTCGGCTTCAGGCAGGGCCAGGCCCTGGAAAGCCACATGGTGGCTGGGCCCCAGCAGCACCACCCGCTCGATGCTTCCACCTGCCCGCTGCAGTCGCGCGTAACCGCTGGCTGCCACGGGGCCTGAATAGACATAACCGGCGTGGGGCACGATCAGGGCCTTGGGCATGGGCTGGTCCGGAGGCACCGTCACCGCCGAGAGCAGGCGGTCCACCTCCCGGCCCAGCGCTACGGTATCCCCGGGATAGAAGCGGCCGGCGACATAGGCTGGGCGGACCGTCAGCATGGGACCCTCCTGCGCACAGGAACACGATGAGTCCCGGCAGGGCCGGGCGCAAGCACCGAGATACTCAATCCTGGAAGGCCGGGTCATGGGGCAGGCTGCCCCGGGGCGAGCGGAAGTAGGCAAAGGGCGTGGCATGCAGCAGATTGGATACCCGACTCGTGTAGATATCGGCATAGCGCTCGATCTGCCGGGTGAGGTGGCTCTTGTCGTTGCCGGCGCGGGTAAGCAGGCCCCAGCGGGCATTGGTCAGTTCGCCACCGGCCTGGGCGAGGGGGCCGATTTCCGCGTCGAGCGCCAGGAGCTGGCCCCGGAGGTCATAGACGCGGGCCTCCAGGGTGGCCGCATCTATCCTGGTCGCGGGCCCATAGCCCGTGTGCAGGCGCTGGAGGGCGAGTCGGGCCCGGGACAGCCTGGCTTCCAAGGCTTCCTTCTCCCTCATCAGGCTCATGAGGCGCAGCTCGGTGGGACGGTAGGCCTCCAGGGCCGACACCTCCGCCTCCAGTTCCCGCAGCACCAGCGCCGTGCGCCAGCGGAGGGTGCGCTTGCTTACATGCACATCGCCGAACATGTGGTCGCCCACGTAGAGGATCTCATCGCCGGAGATGCCCAGGTCCTTCTCCACCTGTGCGGCAGAGCCGCCGAGGTAGATGCCGCCGATGCGCAGGGGGCCCGCCATGGGGCGCAGCAGGCCGGCCTCATCCACGACCTCGAAGAAGGGCCCCTGCTCCGTGAAGAAAGCGGGCTTCCGGGCAGCGGCGATCACCAGATCGAAGAGGTGGCGCCAGGTCATGCCCGTGGGCAGGTGCCGGTCGTAGGTGTGGGCCATCATTTTCGCGGTGAAGCTCCACTCGGAGTTGGTGATGAGCAGGAGCTTCTTGCCCGCGGCCTTCTGATCCAGCAGGGCCAGGGCGGCCTCGGGATCCTGGACGACGTAGCGCTCGGGCGCTGCGGCGATTTCGGCCTTCAGGTGGCCCTCCATGTGCTGGGCATCCACGCCCGCCCGGACGTGCCGGTAGAGGCTGGAGTAATCGAAGGGGCGCGGCAGGGCACCACGATCCAGCAGGTCCACGGCCTGGGCGAAGAGGCAGCCCTCTGAAAGGGAGAACAGGGTGTTGAGGAAGACCCAGCGGGAATCGCTCAGATCCACCAGCACTTGGCCATAGGCCTCCCGCTGTTCAGCGAAGTCGAGCATCCGCGTGCCGTGCATGGCCCGCTTCACGAAGCCGAAACGATTGGCCTTCACCAGATTCCCCAGTTCTGTGTCGATCACCAACCCTCGGGTCACCATCTGGCCATCGAATTCGAAGCCGCCCACGGGCCAGCCTTCGGAGGCCAGGCGATCCCGGGCCTGCGCATAGACCATCCGCTCGAAGGCATCCACCCGGTAGTCCACCAGGGTGTAGTCCATGTCGTAGCCGATGGCCCGCACCGAGCGCAGGTTCAGCGTGCGGTTGCAGAAGACCCCACGGCCAGGGGGCACTGCGGGAATCGCAGGACTCAGCATGGTTCAGGATAACAGGGCAGACCTCGTAAGATGATGCTAGGGTATTCCATGACCCTTCAGGAGCCTCCATGCGCACGGTTTCGGTACTGGCTGCCCTCATGACATTGCCCGTGCTTGCCGCCGATCCGGCTGCCACTGCCGCCACCCCTTTCTCCCTGGAATGGAAGACGCCCTTCGGGGTGCCACCCTTCTCAGAGATCAGGACCGAGCATTTCCTCCCCGCCATCAAGGAGGGGATGGCTCGGCAGAACATTGAGAGGGCTGTCATCACAGCCGCCAAGGAGGCTCCGACTTTTGAGAACACCATTCTGGCCATGGACCTTTCCGGGCAATTCCTGGATCGCACGCTCTCTGTGTTCTCCAACCTGGTGGGTGCCGAGACCACGCCGGAGCTGCAAACCGTGAACCGGGAAGTCATGCCCCTGTTGGCGGCGCACCGCGATGACATCCACCTCGACGCGAAGCTCTTCCAGCGGGTGCAGGCCGTCTGGGACGCGCGAGCAGGCTTAAAACTGGCCCCGGACCAGGCGCGGCTGCTGGAGCGCACCTACAAGGGGTTTGTCCGCGCCGGCGCGGCGTTGACACCCGACCAGCAGAAGAGGATGCGCGCCATCAACGCTGAGCAATCCAAGCTGGGCGTGGAGTTCGGCGATCGCCTCCTCAAGGCCACCAAGGCGTTCAAGCTGGTGGTCGAGCAGCCGGCTGAACTGGCGGGGCTGCCCGAAGGCACTCGCCAGGCGGCCTCCGCGGCAGCCAGGAAGGCGGGCCTCGAGGGCAAGTGGCTCTTCACCCTGGATGGCCCCAGCATCTGGCCCTTCCTGGAATACGCCCAGAACCGCGAGTTGCGGAAGCGTCTCCTCAGCGGTTATCTCGAACGCTGCAACCAGGGCGGCGACACCGACACCAATGCCATCGTGAGCCGCGTCGCGTCCCTGCGGGTTGAGAAAGCCCAACTGCTGGGCTACCGGACCTGGGCGGACTTCGTCCTCGAAGAGAACATGGCCAAGAATGCCAAGGGCGTTTACGGGCTGCTGGACCAGATCTGGAAACCGGCTCTGGAGGTCGCCAAGAAGGAGCGTGCTGAGCTGCAGGCCATGATGGCCAAGGACCAGCCGGGCGAGACGCTCGAGCCCTGGGATTGGCGCTACTACGCCGAGAAGGTGAAGCAGGCCAAATACGACTTCGACGAGGAGGCCGTGAAGCCCTACTTCGCCATCGACGCCGTGCGTCAGGGTGCCTTCACCGTGGCCGGGAAGCTCTATGGCGTCACCTTCACCGAAGTGAAAGGCATCCCCGTCTATCAGAAGGACGTGCGCTGCTTCGAAGTTAAGGAGCAGGACGGCCGCCATCTGGGCCTGATCTACCTGGACTACCATCCCCGGCCCGGCAAGCGCGGCGGCGCCTGGAAGAGCAGCTACCGGAGCGCCTGGATCCAGAACGGGACGAAGGTGGACCCGGTAGTGGTGAACGTCTGCAACTTCACCTCACCCGCCGGTGACCGCCCTGCGCTGCTGACCTCCGACGAGGTTCGCACCCTCTTCCACGAGTTCGGCCACGGACTCCATGGCCTGTTCTATGCGGGCCGCTACCGCGGAGCCGAAGCAACCCCCCGGGACTTCGTGGAACTGCCCAGTCAGGTCATGGAGAACTGGGCCCTGGAACCCGAGGTGCTAAAGCTCTATGCGAAGCACTACCGGACCGGGGAGGTCATTCCCGAGGCCCTGGTTCTGAAGATGAAGAAGGCCGCCAAGTTCGGGCAGGGTTTCGCCACGGTGGAGTACATGGCCGCGTCCCTGCTGGACCTGGACTGGCACACCCTGAGCGACACCAAGCCCCAGGACACAGCCGCTTTCGAGAAGGCCTCGCTCACTAGGTGGGGGCTCATCGCCGAGATCCCGCCCCGCTACCACAGCCCCTATTTCAACCACATCATGGGCGGCTACGCGGCCGGCTACTACAGCTACATCTGGAGCGCGGTGCTGGACAGTGATGCCTTCCAGGCCTTCAAGGAGAAGGGGGATCTCTTCGATCCCGCCACTGCGGCCAAGTTCCGTGCCGAGGTGCTCTCCAGGGGCGGTACTGAGGATCCTGCCCTGCTCTACCGGCGCTTCCGCGGCCGCGACCCCAAGGTGGAGCCCCTGCTCGATAAGCGCGGGCTGAAGTAGTCCAATCCTGGTTCAGAACCGCCAGGTGGCGCCAACGGTGAGGCCCGTGGCGGTGAGGTTCTTCTCGATGGGGCTCCAGAACCCCTTCGCCTCCAGCCCGAGGTGGGCGGAGACCTGATAACCGATGCCACCCGCGAGGCCGAGCCGGGTGGCGGAAGTGGCCGAAGGGCTTGTTCCCGATGCACTCACGCGCCATTGCTGGGCGCCGATGCTGCCCACGAGGTAAGGTCCGTGCTGGGCCTTCTCGCCCGGGAACCACAGGGCATCCAGCATCAGGTCCACCGAGGTGACGCTGGTCTTGGTGCCCGCCAGCCCTAAGGTATTGCCCTTGGGAATCTGCTCGGCACCCACCGTGGGCCGCAGGAGGAGCCCTTCTCCGATGGGTATTTCAACGAACGCGTAACCGCCCAGGCCCAACTGTCCGTTGGTGAGGTCTCGCAGGTCGCTCATGGGAAAGAGCCCATGGACCTTGAGGCCGAGGGAGGCGTCCTGGGCCGCGAGGGGCAGGGCGGCGATCAGCAGAAGGGGCAGGTGGCGGGGCGTCATGGCTGGACCTCGTAGGCTGAAAGAATAGCGTCCCAGCGTCCTTGGGCTTTGAGGATGCGTTCGGCGACCAGGCGCAGGACCCCGTGTCCGCCCTCGGTGGGGGTCACCCAGTGGCAGGTTGCCCTCACTTCAGCGACCGCATCGGCCGGGCAGCAGGCCAGCCCCACGCGGCGGAGCAGCGGGAGGTCCGGCAGGTCATCGCCCAGATGCGCGATCTGGTCACAGGCAAGCCCATACTTGGCGCAGAGCTGGTCAAGGAGCGGGCCCTTGTCCAGATGGCCCGCGAAGCAGTCCTCCACGGCCAGATCCTGGGCGCGGTTCAGGGTGGCCTCCGAGGCCAGCCCGGAGATGAAGGCGACAGGGATGCCGGACCGCTGGAGCCACTTGATGGCCGCGCCGTCTCGCACGTGGAAGGCCTTGGTATGTCCGGGCTCCTTCCCGTAGTGGAGGGCGCCAGTGGTGAGCACCCCATCGATGTCGGTGCAGAGCAGGCGAATCTTGGCGGCGCGCAGGTCCAGGTCATTCACGGGCATCTCCCAAGAGAGCCTAGCAAAACCGCAGGCCGCGGCAGCATCACGATTTCTCTGGCACGCTGCAGTTCGGGCAGAGTCACCTTGCAAAGTGGCTGTCGCAGGTCACAAATCTGCTCAGCCAGGGGGAATACCCGTTGCTGGATGATCCAATGGGTATACAGTTTTCCTAAACGGTGAAAAGTGGGCTTGACAGAACATAGAACTGAATGAATATAGTCGCATGGAGTTAGTTCTATGAACCACCAGCTCAGCAATCCCATGATCGACGAAGTCAGTGGCCTCTTCAGCGCCCTTGGGGACGCCTCCCGGCTGAAGATCCTCCGCTCCCTCCTGGATTCCAAGGAACCCCTCAGCCAGGGGGCCGTTGCAGATGCGGCCGGGCTGTCCCAGGCCAACGCCTCGAAGCACCTGGCCTGCCTGGTCAGGGTTGGGCTCGTGAGCCGGGAGCCCGAGGGCAACGCCGTCTATTTCACGCCGGTGATGCCTCTGGTGGGCGAGCTTTGTGATCTGGTCTGCGGCCATGTCAGCGACCGCGCGCGGGTGACCTACAAAGCCCTGAGATGATCGGGCCCCTGGCCTGTCACTGCTGCCGCTTCAGAGACCGGACGAAATAGACCGTCAGTTCCTTCCCGGGGCGGAAATCCTTCCGCGCGGCGCGGAAACGATCAGCGCCGACCTTCTCCACGGGGCCGTCCCAGCAGAAGGTCACCAGCTCGTCCGGGTTCCGCTCGACGATCAGTTCGAAGTCGCGGATGGGACCCTTCCAGGTGTTGGCGGTCGTCAGGATGTAGCGGACCCAGCTGAAGCCCAAACCCGTGGATGTCAGCTCCGGCGCTTCCTCGAGGAGCGCTCGTCGGCGGGCGAGGTAGGACCTCGAGAAGGCCTCGTCTGGGCAGCCCGGCTCCCGCGCATCGAAGTCACGATCGACCAGGCTCCGCCAGGCGGTCCCCTCAGTCTTCGGCCGCTGGATCATCGCCAGGTCCCCATAGGCCGAGCCGCCAGGCATGGGCGTGTACTCGTGCACCACTCGCACCACCCTGCCCGGCGGGAAGCGTTGGGACCAATAGTGGGTAAGGAAGGTCATCCACTTGGGCAGGCCATTTCTGTTCAGCGCACCGACCTTCTTCAGCTTCTCGAGGGCAGCCGGGGAGAGAGCCGCCAACTGAGCGGGAACGGTTTCTTTCCCGCTTTGTACGGGGTCATCGAAGTGCCCGAAGGAAGGGATGTGGAGACCCATGCCCGCCAGGAGGGCTGTCACGTCCCGGTCTCTGACTCTCGCCCGGATTTCGGTCTGGTGGGCGACCCTGACCCCGTCCACCTCCACCAGGAACTCCCACATCTCGGGCGAGTAGGTGGCGGCCCCCGCACTCCAGGCATAGCCCGGCCATGGAAACGCCACCACTGTCTCCACCGGTGCCGGGGACTCGTTCAAGAATTCGTATTCCACCCGGATCTTCGTCTGGCTGATGAGCAGGCGCTCGGACCGCATGACCACGTGGGTTTCCTGACGTGCCCGAAGGCCGCCATTCGCGATCTCGGCGGTATAGTCGTTGGCCGCTAAGCTCGCTCCAAGCGCACCCAGGCACAGGACTCGCAACCACCCAATGCCCATCTCCACTCCACGCGCTGGCCCATTTGAACAGGAGTCATCCATGACCGGTGAAGCAGCCCTGTCGGGAAGCGTACCATCGCCAGACCAGCCAGGCCCAGCAGGCCAGCATGCCCAGCCAGCCAAAGGCCCTGATGAGGTTGGCGATGGCAGTGTCCTGGGCCAGGCATCCCCACTGGCTCAGCAGGGCGGTCCAGTCATGCTCGCCGCCGCCGACCAGGGGAAGCACCTGGGCCCGGGCATCGGCCACGTAGCGGGCGATGTTCAGGAGGTTCTCGAAGCCCCAAACTCCTGCCACTGCCGTGCCGTAGGCATCCCGCCGCAGCCAGAAGGAGGTGGCCACGACGGCGGGCACCAGGAGCTGCATCAGCGTGCCGCCGAGGATGGTCAGGGTCTCCCAGCCCAGGAGGCCGAAGAGGGGATGCCCAGCCTCATGGAAGAGCAGGTTCACGCCGTCGAGCAGGGGGATCCAGCCCTGCTCCGTTGAAAGGGCGAGCAGGAAGAGCGTGCCGAACCCGAGCGAGGTGGCCACCAGACCAGCGGCTCCCACGGGGTGCCAAGGCTCGTCCAACGCATTCTGGAGGGCTTCGGGCAGAGGGATCACGAATGGGCCTGATGCCTGGCCACGATCCAGGCCACCACCTGGTCGAGGCTCAGGTCACTGGAGTCGAGGGCCACGGCGTCATCGGCTTTCCGCAGGGGCGAGGCGGCGCGGGTGCTGTCGGCCGTATCGCGGCGCTGTAGATCGGCGAGCACCTCTTCCAGAACGGGTAACTGCCCCTTGGCCTGGAGTTCCAGGAAGCGCCGCTGGGCCCTGGCCCCTGGGCTGGCGGTGAGGAAGATCTTGCAGCAGGCGTTCGTAAACACCACCGTGCCGATGTCGCGGCCGTCCACCACCCAGCGGCCGCTGGCGCCGATGTGGCGCTGCTGCTTGACCAGCACCTCGCGGACCCGGGCGTCCGCACTTACGGGGGTGACCAGGTGTGTCACCTCCTGGCTGCGGATAGCCTCGCTGACATCCTCGCCTGACAGGAACATCCGGCCTGCCTCCTGGGCCAGGTCCAGTCCGAACAGCAGGCTCTCCAGGGCAGCGCGATCCTCCAAGGAGACACCAGCACGGAGGACAGCCAGGGCGGCGGCCCGGTACATGGCTCCGGTATCGAGGTACTGCCAGCCCAGGTGCTCAGCGACTCGCCGGGCCGTGGTGGACTTGCCCACGCCCGAGGGGCCGTCGATGGCGATCAGAGGCAGAGCGGAAGCGGACATGCAGACATTCTGCTGCGCCGGGGCCCGCCGGGCCATCATTTCATGCCGAGGTCCTTGAGAATTTTGGGATCCTTCTCGTCCTGGGCCAACAGGATGTGGCAGGTGTCGCAATCGCCCTTGATGGTGCGGCCGTCGGCGGCGGTGTGGCTGCCATCGTGGCACCGGAAGCAGCCCACGGCCTCCTCGTGGCCGATGTTGTTCGGGTGGGTGCCCCAGGTCAGCTTCATCTCGGGGAAGACGTTATGCAGATAGATGCCCTTGACCACTTCGCCGGCGGTGTCCACGAGGCCCCGCTTCTGTTTGAAGACCTCCGGGTAGGTCGTGCGGTAGAACTCCGCCAGCTCCACCGGGATCTTCGCTGCGGCCGTCATCTGGTCCGGGTAGTCGACCTTCAGCAGTTCCAGGGCCTTCTTCTTGAGGAAGGGCAGGTCGGTGCTCATGCGGTTGTTGGTGAAGGCCTTGTCCAGGGCCCGGTCGGGCAGCATGAAGGTGTGGGTGGGGCGGTTGTGGCAGTCCACGCAGTCCATCTGGCGGGTGGTGGCCTTGTCCAGCTTCTCCTTGGGCAGATTCTTGAAGTCGTCGGAGAGGTATTCCACGAGTTTGCCTGAGTCATCCCGGTAGGTGACCTTGGGGATCTCCTGCCGGCGGTGGTCGGTGGTGAGGTAGCTGATGCGCTCCATGGCGTCGAGGTGGCGGCCATGGATGCCGGTGGTGCCATTGGCGGTGTGGCCGCCGATCTTGAGCAGCAGGACGCTGGTGGAGCGAGTGTTCGCCTCGTCTTCTGCAAACTTGGTGCGGAAGATCAGCTTGTTGTCCGTGAATTTCTGGGGCCAGTGGCACTGCTCGCAAGTTTCCCGGGCGGGGCGCAGGTGCTCGACCGGGCTCGGGATCGGGCGGGAGTAGGTGCCGAAGGTCACGGCGAAGATCTGACGGAGACCCGAGATCTTGGCCCGTACCAGAGCCGGGGCGCCGTGGCCGATGTGGCACTGGGCGCAGCCCACGCGGGAGTGGGGCGAGTCCAGGAAGGCGGTGTATTCGGGACTCATCACCGTGTGGCAGGTGAGGCCGCAGAACTGGTTGGAGTCCATGTACTCAGCGCCCTTCATGCCAGCCGTGCCCAGGATGGACACGTTGATGAAGGTGAGAACGCCGATGATGGTCAGGAGGTGGCGGACAGCGGGGCTCTTGAAATCCACGGCCTTCAAAGGGAGGGGCGCATCACCGGCCAGCTTGGCCTTGCGCTGCACGCGCCAGATGCCGATGGGGATCAGCGCCAGGCCAGCCAGGAAGAGGGCCGGCAGGATGACAAAGAGCAGGATGCCCATGTAGGGATTGACCTGGTATGACCCGGTGAATTCCATGAACCAGAACCAGACGAGCACAAAGGCCGAGCTGGTGGTCAAGGTCGCGCCCAGGAGTGTGATCCAGTTGTTGCCCAGCTGGAAAACCAGCCGGGTCAGGTCCCTCACGCGTAATCCTAGATTCATGAAAACACCTCAACGACGATGGGGTAGGGCAGAGGACCTTGGAGTGTGAAAAGCCTTTATCCACC
This sequence comes from uncultured Holophagaceae bacterium, assembly GCA_903873655.1. Taxonomy (GTDB): domain Bacteria; phylum Acidobacteriota; class Holophagae; order Holophagales; family Holophagaceae; genus Geothrix. The sequence goes on from CAIQPH010000222.1 coordinate 28,374, forward strand.
CTAATTTCTCCTAGGCTCTTCCGCAAGGCTTGACTTGGCTGCAACACCCCGCAAATTCACTGATATCAATTGGCGGCATTCCAGGTTGTGACAGATGTCCAGGCCGATCAGAAAGCGTCATGGGCTCCGTTAGCGGAGCAGGCGGAGAAAACGGTCACCATACTGCAGGAGCTTCTTCGGGCCGACACCGCTCAAAGCCAGGAATTCGGCTTCAGAACCGGGTCGGAACCTGGCCATCTGCTGGAGGGTGGCGTCGCTGAAGATCACGTAGGCGGGCACGCCCTTGGCATCGGCCAGCTGTTTGCGCAGGACCTTCAGGTCACGGTAGAGGGCTGCCTCATCATCGGCGGGCCCTTCCGGCACCGGTGCTCGGGGCCCGCGGGGGGACCCTCGCTTGGCCTTTCCGGGCAACGGCGCAGCCCGGAGCACGTCGGACCCGGTGCAGACGTCACAGGAGATCCCACAGGCCTTCATCCGTTCACCGAAGTGGGCCAGCAGGGCCTGGTGGCGGCAGCGCTGGGCGTCTGCCAGTCGGAAGAGGTCGCGGGTCTGTCGCTGCTGGGCCTGGGCCAGCGAGGCCTCCAGGCCATCCGTGAAGCGGTCGTAGCTGAGCACGTCCCCCCAACCGTAGAACATCACGCAATCCGCGTCGGCGCCATCGCGGCCCGCGCGGCCGATCTCCTGGTACCAGCCCTCCACGCTCTTGGGCATGTCGCGGTGGATGACGTAGCGGATGTTGCTCTTGTCGATGCCCATGCCAAAGGCGACCGTGGCCACGATCACGTCCACGTCGTCGCGCTGGAAGGCCTCCTGGGCGGCAGTCCGGGCCAGCGTGTCCATGCCCGCATGGTAGGCCGCCGTGCGCAGGCCCTCTTTGTTGAGAAACGCGGCCGTGGCTTCCACGGATTTCCGCGACAGGCAGTAGATGATGCCGCTCTCCCCCCGGCGCGCCAGGACGAGGCGCAGCAGGGCCTCCCGCACCTGGGGCAGACCCTCGGCGCCTTTGCGGTAGGCGCTGATGCGCAGGTTGGAACGATAGAAGGAGCCCTGTACTTCCAGCGGGTCGCGCATCCCCAGCTGGGTGGCGATGTCGCGACGAACCTCCGGTGTGGCGGTGGCAGTGAGCGCGAGCACGGGGACATCCGGGAAACGCTGCTTGAGCCCATCCAAGGTCCGGTAGGCCGGGCGGAAGTCATGACCCCAGTGGCTGATGCAGTGAGCCTCATCGACGGCGATCAAGCGGAGGTCCACCTCCCGCAGCAAGTCCGCCAGGTAGAGTTCGAGTCCCTCGGGTGCGGCATACACCAGCTCCAGTTCTCCGTTCTTGAGGGCCCGGATGCGCTCCCGCCGGGCCTCTGCATTCAGGCTGGAATTGAGGAAGGTGGCCCGCAATCCTGCCTCGGTGAGGGCATCCACCTGGTCCTTCATGAGGGCGATGAGGGGCGAGACCACCAGGGTCACGCCGCCCAGGAGCCGCGCTGGCAGTTGGAAGGTGAGGGATTTCCCGGCGCCGGTCGGCATGATGCCCACCACGTCCCGGCCAGAGAGCACGGCCTCGATGATGGCGCGCTGCCCCGGGCGGAACGCGCCGTACCCGAAGGTGGCCTTCAGGGCCGATTCCAGATCTGGAGGGATTTCCAACGCGGAGGCTAGGTGCTTCAGCGCCGTGATGGCCTCGAGGTCGAAAGCCTCTGGATCCTTTCGGTAGCGGGCGCGAAGCAGCTCGAGGCCCCCCCGGCATGCAACCGACGCGCCCTGCGCCAACAGGGCACGCAAACGCTCGATCTCCTCAGGAACCGGCGCCAATCAGCAGCCGCCGTCGAGCAGGGGACCGGCGGCGTTCCAGAAGGTCGCCATCTCCTCGGGTTTCCCGAGGGTGACGCGGATGTGGTTGGGCAGGTCATAAGCCTGCATCGGTCGCACGATCACGCCGCGGTGAAGCAGTTCGTTGAACAAATCCACGGCCGGAAAGGCCGTTTCCATCAACACGAAGTTGCCGCCCGTGCCCGTGAGCTGGCAGCGGTGTTTCCCTGCCTGGAGCATGAAGGCAGCCCGGGCCTCGCCGTTCTTTTCGCGGGAGAAGGCCTCGAACGCCAGATCCTGCACCGCCACCTCCGCGGCAACCTGGGCCAGATGATTGGTGTTGAAGGGACTGCGGACCCGCTCCAGGTAGCCCATCAGCTCCTTGGAGCCCAAGCCGTACCCGATGCGCAGGGCGGCCAGTGCATGGACCTTGGAGAAGGTGTGGAGGACGAGCAGGTTCGGGCGCTGGTCCAGGTAGGACGCCGTGTCCGGGTAGTCGGCGGGCTCCTCGTATTCTGCGTAGGCCTGATCCACCACCAGGACGATGTCCTCCCGGAGGTTCTTCATGAGGCGTTCAACGGCGGCGCGTTCCAGACGGAGGCCGGTGGGATTGTTCGGATGCCCCAGGTAGACGAGCCGGGTGTCGTCGGCGACAGCGCGGAGGATGTCGTCAGCATCGAACTCGGTGGCCGAAGCTCTCGACTCGATGATCCGCCCGCCGGCGGTCTGGGTGGCAATCCCGTAGATGGCGAAGCTGTGCCTTGGAATGACCGCGCTGCCGCCATCCATAAAGGCGGCCTTGGCCACCAGTTCGAGCAGCTCGCTGCTGCCGTTGCCGAGGATTACGCGGTCCAGCGACACCCCCTTCCGTTCGGCGATGCGCTTCCGGAGATAGTGGCCATCGCTGACTGGATATAGGTTGAGGCTTTCGAACTCGGATCCGGAGATGACTGAGGCAAGCCGGGCCTTTACAGCCTCTGTGGGACCCCAGGGGTTCTCGTTGGAGGCCAGCTTGACGATCCTGGTGAGCCCGAGTTCACGCTGGACCTCCAGGATCGGCTTGCCGGGCACGTAGAGCGGAATGCGGGACAGCTGCTCAAAGGCCGGCAAGGTGGAAAGACTGTCGTTCATCAGGCCGGCCGCTCGGAGAGGACCTTGTCCACGATGCCGTATTCCAGGGCTTCATCGGCACTCATGAAGTAGTCGCGGTCCATGTCCTTGATGACCTTCTTCAGGGGTTGGCCAGTGTGCTTGGCGAAAGTGGCCGCCAGGTTTTCCTTCAGGCGCTGGATCTCCTTGAAGGTGATCTCGATCTCCGTGGCCTGACCCTGGGCGCCGCCGCTGGGCTGGTGGATCATGATGCGCGCATTCGGCAGGGCGAACCGCTTCCCCTTGGTGCCCGCGGCCAGCAGGTGGGCGCCCATGGAGGCGCACTGGCCAATGCAGTAGGTGACGATGTCGTTCTTCACGAACTGCATGGTGTCGTAGATCGCCAGGCACGCGGTGACGCTGCCGACGGGGCTGTTGATGTAGATCTGGATGTCCTTGTCGGGGTCCTCGCTCTCGAG
>CAIQPH010000223.1 GCA_903873655.1 uncultured Holophagaceae bacterium
ATCAGCCGGCCTCCGCAAACGCAGCACCGCAGGCGCAAGTGCGCGGCAGGGCCACCCGCATCACCCCCCCTTCATGGCCTCCGTCAACGGAATGCGGCTGGCCCACCAGGGCGAAGCCCAGCCGGGTGGCGAGGGACGCTGCCCAAGCAGCGTTCCGAGCCGGGCACCCGGCGGGCTGAGCATCAGCCGGCCTCCGCAAACGCAGCACCGCAGGCGCAAGTGCGCGGCAGGGCCACCCGCATCACCCCCCCTTCATGGCCTCCGTCAACGGAATGCGGCTGGCCCGCCAGGCCGGCAAGCCCCCTCCCGCCAGCCCCATGAACAGGCTGAAGGCCAGCCCCTTGGCCATGAGGCTGGGGGTGATGAGGAAGGCGAAACTCACATCTGAAAAAGTCTGGAAATTCGTGGCACCAGTCTGGATGCCATTGAACCCGAGGGAAATGAGGACTCCCACCACGCCTCCGAGGCTGCAGAGCATGAGCGCCTCCCATTGGAAGCTGGCCATGATCTCGTGCTGCCGGAAGCCCAGGGCCCGGAGGGTTCCGATCTCCTGGGTGCGGCTGGCCACAGAGGCGTACATGGTGTTCATGGCCGCGAAGATCGCTCCCACTGTGAGGATCACGGTGATCAGGTTGCCCAGGATGCGGATCGGCTGCCCCGCCGAAGTCTGGTCGGCGTAGTAATCGGGCTCGGCCCGGACCTCCAACTTCAGCCGCTTGTCCTGGTCAACCATCTGGGCGAAACCCGGCACCTGCTCGGCGCTCCTCAAACGCACCAAGGCGCTGGAATACATGGTGCGCTTGTAGGCCTGCATGAGGGCCACCACATCCACCCAGATCTCGCTGTCGAAGGCCGACCCGCCTCCATCGAAGATGCCGACCACCTCCCAGGACCGGCCCCCGAAGGTCTGGAACTGGCCGAGGGCCAGCCCCGTGAAGCGGTCCTGCATGCGCCTCGGGACCACCATCTCGTTCAGCCCCGGCGAAGTCCAGCGGCCTTGCACCAGCCTGACCTGATCCCGCATGCGGATCCCTGCTGGTTCGAGCCCCCGCACTGACACGTTGGCGGAGCCGGCACCCTCTACCCGGACCAGCGAGCGCACCACCACGCATTCGGCCGAAACCAAGGGGCCGGTCGAGTCCGCTGCCACGAGCGGCGAGGATTTCAGGATGCGCATCTGGTCCCGTTCGATGGTGCTGCTCAGTTCCACCCGGGAATTGGGCCGGATGACGATGGCCTGATCGCTCCGGCCACTGCTGACGAAGGCCTTGGACAGCCCCTGGTCGAGAGAGAGCACCACCACGAAGATGGCGACCACCACCCCGATGGCACCCGCCGTGCTGAGGGTGCTCACCTTCCTGTGCCAGAGGCTCCGCCAGTTATAGCTGAGCGGCACTGGATACCGCAAAGCGGCCCAGGCCAGCCAGGCCAGATAGGGAGCGAGGATGAGGTAGAGCACCCTCATCACAGGCTCCTCAGCCCATCCACGATGGGCCGACGCGCGGCTTGGTAGGCCGGGATGAAGGTCGACAGCAGGCCCACGCCGAGGGTGGCCTCGAAGCACAGCGCCGAGGTGCCGGCATCGATGCTGAAGTTCTGCAAGTAAGGCAGGAAGGTTCCCGCCACATTGCGGACCACGCCGGCCATGACCCAGGCCAGTCCAAGGCCGAATAGGCCACCCAGAACGGACAGCAGAATCCCCTCGCCCAGGAGGAGAATGAGAATCTGTGCGGTCCTGAACCCGATGGCGCGGAAGACAGAGATCTCGGTTGTCCGCTCCCGGATGGCCATGGCCATGGTGTTGGCCGTGACAATCAGGATGGCCACCAGCACCGCCCCGGTGATCATCTCGATGATGGCGGTGTAGTTCCCCATCATCCTGAGGAATTCGAGCTGGAAAGCGTTCTCGGTCTCGCTGAGGGTGGGGTCCACCGCATCCCGGAAGTGCCGGTCGATGCGCTCGATCAGCTTGGGCACATCGTCGGGCCGCCGGACCCGCACGAAGAAGTTGCCCGTACGCCCCTTCATGTAGAACACACCCTCCTCAAGCAGCTTGTAGTTGAAATGCAATGCCAGCTCATCGGAGGGGCGCCGAGACTGGAAGATGCAGCGCACGGTCAGCCGCACGGTCACTGGGAAGATCTCGCTCTTCAGGGAGATCACGTCACCGAGCTTCCAACCGTACTTGTCGGCCAGGGCCTTGCCCACCAGTGCCCCGTTCCGGTCGCGGAGGAAGTCCCGGAACTGGGTCTCGGAGTAGTCGACAATCTCCTCCTTGAAGATCGCGGTCACATACTCCGCCTCGCTGGCGAAATTGGGGAAGAAATTGCTGCGATCGAGGTAGACGCCCTGGAACCACTGGAGGCCCATCACCGCCTCGACTTCCGGCTGCTGGCGGATCCAGTCGGCGTCCCGGATGGGCAGCATGTTCGTGATGGATACCTTGTGTCGCACGACGATCCGGTTGGAGGCGTTCGGATTGTTGGCGAAGGCGTCCAGCGTGGCGAGCACGCTCTGAAGAACGGCGATGAGGGCCACCGACACAGTAATGGACAGGATCGTCAGCACCGTCCTCCGCTTCGAGCGGAGAAACGAACGCAGGATCAGGCGGAGGAACTTCATTCCCCAGCCCGAACAGGGGGGCCCAATCGGGTATTCAAGGACAGAAAAAGCGGAACACAGAGGGCACAGAGTTCAACAGAGGACACAGAGAAAAGCGCTGGTCGCGGAAGGCACGGAAGAAAGCCGGAAGACACGGAAAAAGGCAGGGGCGTCCGCTCCGAAAGCGGAGGCTGCCTATGGCGGGTCCGCGCGACGAGGACCACAGCCCATTGCGCGCCTTCTGTGGATTTTCGTGTCTTTCGTGACCAGCTAACCCTCGAAAGGTCTTCACAGTTCTCTGTGTCTTCTGCGGCTCTCTGTGTCCTCTGTGTTCCAGCTTTCAATGAAATCCAATAAGAATCCGAATACTTGCGTACATTCCAAAAATGTCGCTTCACCGGTTCACCTCGACGGTCCGGTCCAGCACCCCCTTCTCGAGGTGGATCTGGTGCCTGGCGTGATGGGCGGCCTTCGGGTCGTGGGTGACCATGACGATGGTCTTGCCGAGGTCGCGGTTCAGGCCCTCCAACAGAGCCATGATCTCCTCTGCGTTCTTCGAATCCAGGGCTCCGGTGGGTTCATCGGCAACCAGCAATTCGGGACCGCTCACGATGGCCCTGGCCACGGCCACGCGCTGTTCCATCCCGCCGGAGAGCTGCCGCGGGAACTTGTCGAGGTGATCGATCAGGTTCACCCGGACCATGGCCTCCTCGACCAGCTCGCGGCGTTCGCGTTTCCCCCTGGCAGTGAGTAGCAGCGGGAGTTCCACATTCTCGAAGGCCGTCAAAACCGGAACCAGGTTGTAGCTCTGGAAGATGAAACCCACGTAGGCGGAGCGCCATGCCGCCAGTTCATCGTCATCGAGGTCATTCAAAGCGAAGCCGCAGACCTCCAGCTCACCCCCCGTGGGCCGGTCGATGCCAGCGATGAGGTTCAGCAGCGTGGTCTTGCCGCTGCCGCTGGGTCCCATGAGGGCGTAGTAACCCCCGGCCGGGATCTCCAGGTCGATGCCCTGCAGCACCGGGATTTCGAGGGACTCCCGGTAGTAGCTCTTCGCCACGCCCCGCAGGCGGATGATGGGCCCGCCGTTCATCGTTCCTTGACCTTCACCTTGGCCCCGGGTTCGAGCTTGGTGTCGGAGAGCAGTACCAGGAGGTCCGTGTCCTGGTCGAGGCCGGTGACCTCGTAGCCGACCGGATTCTCGGCGACGATGGTGATGGGCTTAAGCACGGCGCGTCCCTGTTCCAGCACCCATACGAAAGGCTGCCCCTTCTGGCGCACCACCTGCTCCCGACCCAGGATCAGCACGTCCCTGAGATACGGCGCTCCGAGGAAAGTCACCTTGGCGCCCATGTCCGGCATCAGGAAGGGGTTCTTCTCCGTGAACGCCACTCGCACCAGGACAACGGCTTTCTGACGGTTGGAGGTGGGGTAGATCTCCCGGAGTTCGCCCCGCAGGGGCTTGGCGCCGGGCTCGGCCTCCAGGGCATCCACGCGGATCTCCACCGGCATCGCCTTGCGGAGCTTGGTGATGCCGTTCTCGCTCACCTCCACCTCCACCTCGAGTGAGTCGAAGTCCGCCAGCACGGCCACGGCGTTGATGGCATTGGCCCCTCCCGCACTGCCGGGGCTCACGGTTTCGCCCACTTCTGAAAGCTTCTGCGTGACCGTGCCCGTGAACGGGGCCCGGAGCACCATGTTCTCCAGGGTGGCATTCAGATTGCGCAGCTGGGCCGCCAATGAGGCCTTGCTGGTCCGCAGGTGTTCCAGGCTGGCGCGGTCGAGGATGCCCTCCGTGAACAGCGCCTCGCCCCGCTTGAGATCAGCCTCAGCTTGATCCAGGCCCACCGAGGTCTGATCCCGGGTGGCTTCGAGATCCGTGGCCTCGAGTTTCGCGATGATCTGGCCCTTGGTGACCCGGCTCCCTTCCTCCACGCCCAGCCAGTCCAAGCGGCCCGGAACCTTCGCCGACAGGGTGGCCCGATGCCGCGCAACCAGATAGCCCGAGGCACTGACCAGCGGATTCCGTTCACCAGCCTTGAAGATCGTGGGCCTCGTAACCGACAGCAAGACGGGGGCGTTCCTCTGCATCATGACATAGCCCAGGAGCGCCAAGCCCAGGAACGCGAGCACCACCCAGCCCCAGGGGAATCGCTTCCGGATCACAGGGGGCTTGCGGGCAGGGATCTCGCTCATGCGCGGTACTCCGATGATCTAGGTGACGACATGCTATCCGGGGTTCAGGAATCGGAAGGGGGAGACCTTAAAGCCCGGCGCAAGATCGGCGTCAACCCCCAGGCCAGGAGCATCATCGGGACGGGCACCACCAGCAGCCACACCACACTGGCGTGCCAGAGACTGGTCCAGAGCAGTTGGATCGCTCGCCAAACGCCAGCCTGAAGAACCCCTTGGAGATAAATCAGGGACAAGGGCAGGTGGGGCTCTCCGAAAAGCCGCTCGCCCAGCCGGATGAAGGGCAGGATCAGAAGGAGCTGCAGAGGGTAGGCCAGATAGTTGGCCAACAGGATGGCCGGCTGGTTCAGTCGAAATGCCATCGCCGCGCCTACGCAGAGCAGGGTCGCAGTCCCGTACAGGGGAATGCTGCCCAGGGCTATTCCCGCCGCCAGGCTCCAGGCCAGTCCTTCTGGCGTCAGCCCCTGCCTGAGCAGGCCAAGCATGGGCTCCCAGACCCGCTTCCGGGCCCAGCTCATAGCCGGAAAGCAGTCGCGCAGAATGCCCTTGGGCCTCGCGTCTTGGGGGGTGGGGCAACCTCGACTGGCCATTGTTCGTGCATCAAATCCCCTGAGCGTCTAAAGATACCCGGTCCCGAGGAGAGGTAGGATGGGGGTTTGGCCATACTTGGGCTGGGCCGCATGCCGGCCAACCCCCATCCCACGGAGAACCACCCCATGCCTTGGATCCACCGTCCCCTCCTCATCAACTCGGCCTGGGTGCTCTGCGCCTGCGCCCTTGTCACTGCGGGCACTCCAACCGGAGCACCTTTCATAAAGCCCAGTCCCCTCCCCTACCACGCCCCCCAGTTCGACCGGATCCAGGATGGCGACTACCTGCCTGCGATCGAAGCAGGCATGAAGGCGCACCTTGCCGAGATCCGGAAGATCGCCGACAACCCGACCGCACCGACCTTCGAGAACACCCTCGTGGCCATGGAACGCGCTGGCTCCCTGCTGACCCGGACCACCAAGGTGTTCTTCGCCATCACCGCCGCGAACACGAACCCCACCCTCCAGAAAGTCGAGGAGGAAGTGGCTCCAAAGCTGGCGGCGCACAGTGACGAGATCTACCTGAACCCCAGGCTCTTCGGCCGGGTCAAGGCCGTGTTTGACCAGCGGGAGCACCTCAAGCTCGGGCCCGAGGGCCGGGTGCTGGTCGAGCGCTACTACCGCGACTTCGTCCATGCCGGCGCCCAGCTTGCGGCTTCCGATCAAACGAGGCTCCGAGCTCTCAACCAGGAAGAGTCGAAGCTCATTACCGAGTTCCAGAGCCGGCTGCTGGCCGCCACCAAGAACGGTGCCCTGGTTGTCGCAGACCGGGCCAGCCTGAACGGGCTTTCCGATGGCGAGATCGACGCTGCCGCCGCAGATGCCAAGGGGCGTGGCCTGGAAGGGCAGTTCCTCCTCCCGCTCCAGAACACCACGCAGCAGCCCGCGCTGGCCTCCCTGGCTGACCGCTCCGTCGCGAGCGGCTGTTCAAGGCCTCCGTGGACCGCACCGCCCACGGTGATGCCAATGACACCCAGGCCCTCATCCTGCGCCTCAGCCAGCTCCGGGCGGAAAAGGCCCGCCTGTTCGGCTACAAGGAGTTCGCCTCCTACACCTTGTCCACCCAGATGGCGAGGACCCCTGAGGCCGCTGAGAAGCTCATGACGTCCTTGGTGCCGGCGGCCACGGCCAGGGCCCGCGCCGAGGCAGCCAAGATGCAGGCTCTGATTGATGCCCAGAAGGGTGGCTTCCAGTTGGCCGCCTGGGATTGGCAGTATTACGCCGAGCAGGTCCGCAAGGCCGAGTTCGATCTGGACGAAGCCCAGATCAAGCCCTACCTGGAGCTGAACCAGGTGCTGACGGATGGCGTCTTCTACGCCGCCCACCAGCTCTACGGCCTCACCTTCAAGGAACGCCACGACCTTCCGGTCTACCATCCCGACGTGCGGGTGTTCGAGGTCTTCGATGCCGACCGGAAACCCATGGCCCTCTTCTATGCGGACTACTTCAAGCGGGACAGCAAGAAGGGCGGCGCCTGGATGGACCCCTTCGTGAACCAGTCCAGCCTCCTGGGCACCAGGCCCGTGGTGTTCAACGTCTGCAACTTCACCAAGCCAGCCCTAGGCCAGCCCGCGCTGATCAGCTTCGATGACGTGACCACCCTGTTCCACGAGTTCGGCCACGCCCTGCACGGCCTGCTCTCGAACGTGAGGTACCCGCTCCTCGCAGGCACCAACGTCCCCAACGACTTCGCCGAGTTTCCCTCCCAATTCAACGAGAAGTGGGCCCTGCAACCCCAGGTGTTCGCCCACTACGCCAAGCACCACAAGACTGGCGAACCCATGCCTCAGCCCCTGGTGGAGAAGATCAAGAAGTCCCATACCTTCAACCAGGGTTACGATCTGACCGAGTACCTGGCCGCAGCCCTGCTCGACATGGCCTGGCACACCCAGAGCGCCGACGCCCCGGCCAAGGACGTGCCGGCCTTCGAGACCTCTGCCCTGGACCGCTTCCGCATCAATCTGCCTCTGGTGCCACCCCGGTACCACACCACCTACTTCGCCCACATCTGGTCCAGTTCAGGTTACTCCGCGGGCTATTACGCCTACCTTTGGAGCGAGGTGCTGGATCACGATGCCTACGCCTGGTTCAAGGCCCACGGGGACCTCACCCGCGCCAACGGCGACCGATTCCGCAAGATGATCCTCTCCAGGGGCAGCACCGAGGACATGGCCACCCTGTACCGCACCTTCCGCGGCCAGGAGCCCAGCGTCGAACCCCTGCTCGAGGCCCGGGGGATGCAGCCCGTTCCTGCCAAGTAGGTGGGTGGTTCCGCCTCCGCGATCGAGCGCAGTGATGAACGGGAGGACAGCGTGGGGCGCTGTCCGTCAGGCCGGGAGGCTCCGACTCCGCGACCGAGCCCAGCGAGGAGCGGGAGGACAGCACAGGGTGCTGTCCGTCAGACGGAGGAGCGTTGGCCGAACCCCGACCTTGAACCCGCGCCCGTTCGAAGCCATCATGGAAAGCCGCAGTACCCGTAGCTCAGTTGGATAGAGCGTTGGCCTCCGAAGCCAAAGGTCGCTGGTTCGACCCCAGTCGGGTACACCAACCGAGACCTCCGAAACCCCTGTAAATCATAGGTTTCGGGGGTTTCCCCCCATCCAGCAAGCCAACCCAGATTACCCACAGGTTCCCTCGGTGGTATATGTCCCCTCTGGATTGTACGCATCAAATTGACCGGCAACCCAGGATGAAAGCTTCAGTTCGGCCAGGGTGAAGAGGCAGGGTTTGGTAGCCTGGTGGGCACGCCAGAGTCGGCCCTGGATGCGATTTTCCAATAACTACCCACCTTTTGCAGGAGGGTTGTCTCAGCGAACGGATCAAGGCGGACAGCCCCACCGTCCTTCTGGATGAGTTCAGTCCAGCCTTGCCAGTAATGGAGGACCATATCCGCCGCCAGGACATGGATCCTCTCAGTGTGGATTTCGAGCCTCTGAGAACTGTACTTGGAAGCGAACTCCCTCCAGTTCTTGTTTGATTCTGCGTAGCCGGTGGTAGTGCCGTTGAACCAGGTGATCCGGAAGTCCAGCGTGTCCAGGCAGAAACTCGGAACAAACTCCGGGTCCATTCTTTCCGCGGCAGCGAACATGGGCTTCACAACCAGCAGAACTTCCTTTGTGACCAAAGCCTTCTCGGCTTCCGTGAGTGGGGGTGCGAGGGTGTTTACACTCATGCTCGACTCCTTCAGGTGAATGGGCCGAACCTAAAGGTGAGTTTGAAGAAGCAGAGCGTCAAGCTGCCACTCCCATGTCTTCGACATCTCGCGCCCAGGAACGATTGATCAGGCAAGGGAGTCGGTGGCGATTAGCCTATTTTCAGAATGGGCAGGACCGCCGGTTCCCTGCCCAGCCGATGCAGTGGCCGGAGGAGTATAGTCAAGCTCATCACATGGCATGGGCCAGTCCCGGCTGTCTGACCGAACTTAGTGCAGGACCTGCTGTGGAGGTGCGGCATGGGCTGGGCGATGAGGCGGATGGGAGTTGGAGCACTCATCCTTGGCCTCGCCTTCACCTGTGGAGGAGGCAAGTCGGTTCCTCAACCGGCCCCCTCAGTGACCACCGGCGCTGCCGATGGCCTCACGCCCCACTCGGCCGTGCTCCACGGCCGGGCCACCGGCAATGGGACCTCCGGCAGTGCCAGCTTCCGCTTTGGGGGGGATCCGGCCCTTGGCATCACCTACGACCGCTGGCCCTACCTGGACCTCCCGGGCGTCGGCATGGGGCCTCCCGTCAGCTACCCCTCCAGCGGCCCCGCCCTGGATTACCAAGGCAGCCTCACGGGCCTGGTGCCAGGTTGGACCTACAGCTACCAGGCGGCGGCTTGGACGAACGATAGCCTGGGTGTCTGGGGCTCGGTTCGTAGCTTCACCACCCCAACGGCGGCCGAGGCCAACTGGATCCGGGTCCTCCTGCCGGGAGGCAGCCCGGCCCTGGTGGCTCTGGGCAGCGGCTTCGCCGTGCGGGGTGGGTCCTGGGGCTCACCAACCTGGACCGCGGCCTTCGATGGGAATGGCAGCCTCCAGTGGCAGCGCCTGGGCCCCGCGGGGGACGAGGTCACCCCCATGGCAAGACCAAGCGGTTCAGGCTTTCTCACCGTTTCCAGGGCCCGCAAGGTGGCCAATCCTACGCCGGTGGACTGGAACTCCCAGGTGCTACGAGTGGACGGCACGGGGGCCGCGACGTGGCAGCGGAGCCTCTCAAGCTGGCTGGGCACCGGAGCCCCGACCGCGGACGGAGGCGCCCTGCTGTTGGGTGATCTGGGCCAGGGGCTGGTGTGGGTTCGCCTCTCGGCTTCGGGCACGGTCGCCTGGGCCACCGCCAACGATTCCGCTATGGATCCTCTGACTCTCCTGGAACTGGAAGGTGGGGCCGTGGCCAACGTGGGCCGGTCCGTGCGGCTCTCTGGAAGCCATGACGGCATTCCCGTGGAGGTGCGCGCAGCCGACGGTACCCTGGCCTGGCGGAAGGTGCTCTGGCGGGCGGATGGGGAGCACGCCGAGGCCGCAGAAGCCACCCCGGGCGGCGGGCTCGTGCTGGCTGGATTCACGTGGGGGCTCCTGCAGGAACCGCTGGTGGTGAACCTGGCCGCAGACGGGTCCGTGCTCTGGAGCATCAAATTGACTGGGGAGGTGGGGACCGCCACGGGCCTCGCCCCCTCGGGGGATGGCGGCTGGCTCGTCTCCGGTGCCGGGAATCTCGGCACCATGGATACCCGCTACGCCTGGGTGGCCAAGCTGGACGCGACCGGGCAGTTTTTGTGGGGCACCCGGTTCTTCGGGAAGTTCCAGTCCCCGGCGCGGGTATTGGCGCGTTCGGGTGGGGGCCTTGTCCTCGCCACCCAGGTGGACGTGGGCTACAACACCATCGGCGTGGGTGTGCTCCTCGCCGATGCGGCGCGCCGAGCCGGGGGCCTTGGCACCGACGTCAGCCTTACCGCCACGCCCGTGACCCTCACTGTGGACCTGCCCTCCTGGGCCAACCGCGCCGTGGCCTTCCCGGGGTTTACCGCTGGGGGCGCCTCCTTGATCACCACCAACCTCACGGCGCTACAACTGGCGCCTTGAGCGTCTTTCTGGGCTAGGGTCGATCCGGTGCGGTTGCCACTCAACGAAGCCCGCTGCGCCGCAGGCATGCGGTGTACTTGCGATCCGTGACCTTCATGTGGGGAATGAGCCAGGCCTTGAGAAAGTTGGGTATGGCCAGAGCGCTGATGCCACCCTTCTGGAACTTCTGGAAGAGGATGTTGACCTCCTGGATCAAGGCCGAATGCTCGGCGGCATGGGCTTCCCGTTCAGCGTAGCCAACCTGCTCCATCACCCACTCTTCGTGGTCGAAATGAGCCTGGGTTTCCTGGATGAGAGATTCCATCAATTTCAGCACTAGAGCGCGGTCGTGCTTCTCGTGCAAGGCGGTGTTGATCCGGCTCAACAGAACGGCAAGACGTTCGTGATCCTGATCGAAGACTGCCACGCCAACGGTATGTTCCTCGCTGGACCAGACGAAAAAAGGAGCCGCTGGTTCGGGACCTGGTGCTGGTTTGGAAAACCACATAGCGACTCGACCCCCCGAAACCGATGCTTCCATTCAGTTGTCCAGCTTAATGAGATCTTGTCTCTATCTCTATACCCAATATGCCTCGCGGCCGGCTTGGCGCAAGTCACCCAAGACGCCCAATCGTGGAAGCCTGAGGTTCCTCAGTCCGGACCTTCGACGGCCCTCCGGCGGACGCCCCCATTGGTCTCGGCGAAGTAGCGGCGCACGCCAACCGTGATGGCCTCGGCGACCTTGGCGCGAAAGGCGCGGTCCTTCAGCTTTTCCTCTTCCCTGGGATTGGAAATGAAGGCGACCTCCACCAGGATGGCGGGCATGGCAGCCCCGCGCAGGACGATGAAAGGAGCCTGCTTGACGCCTCGTTCCTTGATGCCCGCCAGGCGGTTGAGCTGGCCCTGGATGGCCACGGCCAGACGCTCGGAATCCTGAAGGAAGGCCTTCTGGGCCAGATCGTCCAGGATGCTGGCCAACACAGTGTCGGAACGCCCCTGGCCCGCTCCCGCTCCCGCATTTTCAGCCGCCACCACCTCGTCATCTTCGCCCTTGCCCAGGCTCAGGAAGAACACCTCCGAACCCCGGGCAGCCTTCGTGTGGGCCGCATTGAGGTGCAGGCTGATGAAGAGGTCGGCCCCATTGTCATTGGCGGCCTTGGCGCGATCCCACAGGGGGATGAAAGTATCGTTCTCCCGGGTGTAGGCGGCCTGGAACCCGGCCGCTTCCAGCTTCGCTCCGACGGCCCTGGCGAGTTCCATGGCCGCGGACTTTTCCTTGAGTCCCTTCGCCCCGTTGGCACCGCTATCGTCCCCGCCGTGGCCCGGGTCCAGCATGACCTTGAGGCGCGGCTCGGCTGCGGGGTTGGGAGTCTGGCTCCAAGCCAGTAGGCTGAAGGTGGCGAGTAGAACGCCGGGGAGTCTGATCATGGCCCAGTCGGTGAAAGGTATGCGGGATCTGTTCGGTGCGGAGCTGCGCTGGTTCCAGCATATCGAGGAAACCGCCCACCGCGTGTTCCGGCGCCATGGTTATGGGGAGATCCGCACGCCGATCCTGGAGGAACTGGACGTTTTCAAGCGGAGTGTGGGCGAAAGCTCCGACATCGTGAATAAGGAGATGTACCAGTTCACGGACAAGGGTGGACGCGAGGTGGTGATGCGCCCGGAGAACACCGCTGGTGTGGTTCGTGCCGCGATCCAGCACAAGCTGCTGGCCTCCAATGACCCCGCCCTGTTCTATTACATCGGTCCTCAGTTCCGCTATGAGCGCATGCAGTCTGGCCGCTACCGCCAGTTCTGGCAGATCGGCGCCGAGAGTTTCGGCGTGGCCACGCCCGAAAGCGAGGCTGAATCGCTGCTCATGCTCCACAGCTTCCTCACGGATCTGGGCCTCAAGTCGCTCGTCTTCTCCATCAACAGCGTGGGCACACCGGAATCCCGGCCCGCCTTCCATGCGGCCTTCCGCGCTTTCTTCGCTGACAGGTCAGAGCAGTTTTGCGAGGATTGCCACCGGCGCTTGCAATCCAACCCGCTGCGCGTGCTGGATTGCAAGAATGAGAACTGCCAAAAGGCGTTGACAGGGCATCCTGTGCTCACGGACCACCTGGACGAGGCCTCGGCCAGGCACCACGCGCGGCTCAAAGTGCTGCTGACGGAACTGGCCCTGCCCTTCGAGGAGAATCCCCGGCTGGTGCGCGGCCTGGACTACTACACCCGCACCGCCTTCGAGGTGCTCAGCTCCGATCTCGGCGCCCAGAGTGCCCTGCTGGGCGGCGGACGCTACGATGGCTTGATCAAACAGATGGGCGGCCCCGAGGTGCCGGGCTTCGGCTGGGCTATCGGATTGGACCGCCTGGCCATGGTGCTTCAGCAAGTACAGGGCGAAGCGCCGCAGCAGGCCCCAGCCATGCTCATCCCCCTCGGCGAGCGGGCTGCCACCGAGGCCCTCAAACTTGCGCGCAGACTCTGGGATGCAGGTGCCGCCCTGCAGCTGGAAACCCGCGGCGGCGCGCTCAAGAAGGCCATGGCCTCTGCCAACCGCAACGGCATCCAGACGGTGCTGATCCTTGGCGACGGGGAGTTGGACGGCGGCACCATCACCGTCAAGCACATGGCCACTGGCGAACAGGAGAGTTGGCCACTGGGCGAGGTTGCGGCCCGGCTGGCCGCCATCCGTTTGGGCCTCCGCGACCTGCCGAGCTAAAAGCCATTCGGGAACTTCGTGCTGCTGCCCCACCTTGCAACCATCGCTGCCCTCCTGCTGGCCCTGACCGCCTGCGGCGGGGGATCTTCACCCACGGCTCCCGCCCCCGCCCCCGAAGTCGGCGGACTCTGGGTAGGCCACTGGTCCAGGGTGGGCGCGACGAACGAGGGCCCCACCGCCCTCGAACTGCATGCCACCGGCAGCACGGTCTCGGCCTTCCTCACCATTCCGGCCCTTCCCTTCTACAACGAGCTCCTCACGGGGAGCCTCGCTGGGCGCCAATTCAATCTGCAGAACCAGTACGGCTTCCAGTTCCAGGGATGGTTCTACGACGGCACCCCTCCACGGGCCGATGGCACCTTCTCCCTCAACCCGCCGACCATCAGCGCCACCTGGGGGATGCAGCGCCTGCTGCCCCCCTTCGACGGGGAAGCCACCCCCGGAGACCTTGCGGGCACCTGGCTCGTCGTGCCCGTTTCCTCCATGGGGCAGGCGCCGCCTTCGGAAACGCTGATCCTGGGCAGCTCCCAGACACACACACTCCAGGGGACGCTCCAACCTCTGGGAGGGGCTTCCAGCCAACTGCTGGCCGGCCGAGTGGCCGGGAACACCGCCTGGTACGCGGCCATTCCGCAGCAATACTCGTTCTGCGTACGGGGTGGCAGCTTCAGCAGCGGCACGGCCAAGGGGACCTATGTCGAATACGACACCCGTTACGGGGTCATCCTGACGGACCAGGGAACCTGGACGGCCCTCCGCCAGTAAGGCCAGCCTGCAGGGACCGGACCCGGCTCGGCGCCTGACGGCCAGATCAGGACCCTGCTGGCGCCACGCTCACGGTGCCGAGTGTATGCTCGGGGCATGTTCTCGCTGACGACCATGACCACTTCCGTGGCCTTGTCCGGCCTGCTCTGGCAGGACGGCTGGATGTTCGCGTCCCTGCTTCCCTCGCGGCTTGGGCTCCATCTGGCGGTTCTCGCCCTGGGCATCGTGCTCCTGGCCTTCCTGCTGGGACGCTTCGCGCCCAAGCGGCGCCGGAAGGTGCGCCGAGCCCTGATCTCTTACGCGTTGTGGCTCACGACCCTGGGCCTCGGCGCCGGGCTCACGGCGGTCGGCCTGGAGGTCCGGGCCCAGGATGCCGCCTACGTGGCTGAACTACTCAGAGACGTCACCATCATCAACCTGGCGGGTCTGGCCATCTTCGACCTGGTCCTGCCCCTGGTCCGGATTCCCGTGACCGACATCGTGGCCGACCTCAGCCTCGGCCTCGCCTACCTGCTGGCGGCCCTGGGGGTGATGCGGGAATCCGGCGTGAACCCCTCGGGCCTCATCGCCACCTCGGCGGTGGTCACGGGCGTGATCGGCCTGTCCCTCCAGGCCACCCTGGGCAACATCCTGGGCGGTGTGGCCCTGCAGTTGGACGATTCCATCCGGGTGGGCGACTGGATCCAGTTGGAGAACGGGCGGCAGGGCCGGGTAACCGGCATCAGTTGGCGCCACACCGTCCTGGAGACCCGGGACTGGGACACGCTCATCGTGCCCAACTCCGTGCTGCTTGCCCAGAACATCCAGATCCTGGGCAAGCGGGAAGGCCAGGCGCCCCAGCACCGCATGTGGGTCTACTTCAATGTCGATTTCCGGCGCGCGCCGGGCGAGGTCATCGAGGTCGTCGACCGGGCCCTGCAGGAGGCGCCGATTCCCAACGTGGCCCTGGAACCGGCCCCCCACTGCATCTGCTTCGACTTCGCCAAGGACACCCGCGATAGCTTCGCCTACTATGCGGTGCGCTACTGGCTGACGGACCTGGCCAAGGACGATCCCACCAGCTCCCTGGTGCGGCAGCGCATCCACGCGGCCCTCCAGCGTGCCGGCATCCCCCTGGCGGTGCCCGCCGCAACCGTGTTCCTCTCCCAGGACGATCCGGATCACGCCCGGCGGAAGGAAACGCGGGAGCTGGATCGGCGGATCGCCGCCCTGGAAAGCGTCGAACTGTTCGCCCCCATGACTGCGGAGGAGAAAGCCCGCATCGCCCCGCTCATCCGGCCCGCCCCCTTCACCCGGGGCGAGGCCATCACCCGGCAAGGGGCGACCGCGCATTGGCTGTACGTCCTCATCCGCGGGGAGGTGGAAATCCGCTTGCGCTCCGACAGCGGCGACGAGCGCATCCTGGGCACCCTCCGGGCTCCGGATTTCTTCGGGGAGATGGGCGTCATGACGGGCGCCACCCGCTCCACGACGGTCGTGGCCCTGGGCGAGGTGGAGTGCTTCTGCATCGAGAAGAATGACTTTCAGCACATCCTCGTGCAGCGTCCCGAGATCGCCGAGGGGATCTCGGGGATCCTGGCACACCGCCAGATGGACCTGCTCGCCGTCAAGGAGACCCTCAATGCCGACGAGCGGGCGCGGCGACTCCAGGACCAGCACGGGCGCATCCTGGCTGCCATCCAGACCTTCTTCGGACTGGACGCCTGAAGAAACTTTTCTCAAATCCTGACTATTCCGCTAAACTATGTTCTTCGTGATCGCAGGCGACCCCCGGTCTCCAACTGGCTTTCGGATTTCATAACCACAGTTGAAAATATTGATACTTACATAGACTTTAAGGGTATTTCTGAACCCATGTTCAGCTAAAAACTGTTGCATAACTGTTGCACGGATTTACCCTGGTGGGGAGGTGGAGGATGCCCTACACAGTGAGCCAGTTGATTACCCTGAAGGCCACGAAAAAGCGGCAGCTACACACTTTAAAAGATTCTAAGCAAATCTACTATAGGATCATGCCAGCCACGGAGAAGCACCCCAACGGGGTCCGGAAGTGGATGGTTCGTTGTGAATTCCGTGGCAAGGACATTTGGGTTCCTATGAGGCCCACAAACTTCCAGGACCTAGGGCAGTGGCTCAGGAAGAGGGCCGCAGAGATCCTAGACCTCGTGGACAAGGGAGTAGACCCACGGATCCAGGATGTGACCGAGGGCGTCCCGCTATGCCAGGAGGGGTGGCAGGCATACCTGGACTTCCAGTTGAATCCCAACAGGTCACCCATCTATGCCAAGGCGCAGGATGCGCTATGGCTCCGTCACCCTGCCCCGCATCTCGCGAAGCTCCCCATCAATGCCGTGACCTCCATCCACTGTGACAAGGCCGTGGATGCTCTCATCAAGCGGGGGTGTCGCACCACCTCCAACAGGGTCGTGAGCTTGCTCAGTGCTTGGTGGAATTGGATGCAGAGGATCAAATACCCCCACATCCTGCTCAATACGCCACATCCAATGCGGCGGGAGAAGCTCGATGAGGATCCAGTCGAGTGGAGCATGTCCTTCGAGCAGCTACCCCTCTTTTACAAGGCGTGGCTGGAAGCCAAGCACGAGCATAAGTGGATTTTGATGTTCATCCTCCTTACGGGGAGCCGGATTGGACTCACTTGTGTGATGAGGAGGGAGTGGCTCGATCAGTGGGGCCTCAAGGTCCCCAAAAAGACACCTGGAGCCAAGGGGGCAACCCATCTCCTCATGGGCCCAGAGGCTAGGGCGATGTTTGAACAGAATACGGTCCCCGTCCTGGATGAGTGGGTCTACGACAGCCTGAAAGAGATCAACGCAGTGGTAGAGGAGCCGTTTGGACGGAAGCTTAATCCTCATGCCTTGAGGAAGACATTCAGTGCAAGGGCCGAAGAGATGGGGGTCCCTAAGCCCCTGGTGGACTGGGTCATCAACCACAAAGCATCAAAGCTGGATATGAGTTACTACGACAGGAATGCAGAGACCATCCACCCCTTCCTGTTGAAGATTGAGGCAGGATTACTAGAATACCTTCGAAAAGAGGGGCCACCGTAGTGGCCACGAAGTACCCCAACCTGCCACGGGCCACCCAAGGCCAGCCTGCAGAGCAGGATGCCTATTCAACTTCATAGATGGGGATGACTCTCATGGACCATAGGCCCCGGGGAGGTGGACCTCTGCAAAAGTGATCACAAAATTTATCCCAGTGGTATTCCTTGCCGAAGGAAGAAAGAGCCACCCCCCCCTTTTTGGGGCTAACCGTGAGGAGCAATGTGATGGAATACTCAAACAAGGAAATCGGTGAAATCGGGAAATTACAACGGATTATACTTTTGATTTTGCTCATTAATGTGGTTGCATATATTGTAATTAAAGTTGCACAGGACGAAACTATCATTGGCTTGGCAGCGATTGTTTCACTTATATCTTCACTTGTTTCCATTTATTTTGTATTAAGGATCGCTAGAGCAGAAAAAAAATCTACTCCATGGCTCTGGGCCGCATTACAAATTGTCCCAATAGCGAACATGATTTGTCTTTGGATGCTCAATTCCGCAGCATCGGCTACCCTTAAATCGAAAAATATCAAAGTTGGATTTTTCGGAGCAAGCTCAACTGACTTAGATGCATTGATTAACGGTTAAATACTTTTAATACTTTCAATATCAAAATTATAAGGAGAAAATACAATGAAATCTTTATACGGTATCCCTGTAACAGCTATTTCGATTCTGCTATTAGGTTGTTCGACTGGCGGTGGTTTGAACCTAGAAAGTTATAAAAAAATTCAAGATGGCATGTCCTATGCCCAAGTTGTTGGCATCATTGGCAAGGATGGGGTTGAATCCGTGAGTGGTGGCGGCATGAAGATTTACATTTGGCAAAGTTCAGATGGAATTCTGACTTGCGGATTCGAAAAAGACAAGCTGATTAATAAGCAGCAGGTTGGATTGAATTAATTATATCAACAGTATTAGTTAAAAATTAAAGGCAATATATTATGTTTATCAAATTCAATCAAAACACTCATTTAAATAACATTGTTGTTGCTATATTTGTTCTCATCTTTTCTATTCAATGTGATTCTCGAATAAATCACCAATCTAACCCTAAAATTAAGTTATTTCAATATTTTTACGAAAAAGGAATATTACCGCCTTTAATGAAATCAGACGAATTTATTTCAAAAAATATTTTAAAAATGAATCATATAAAAACAATTAAATCTAAACGAGGCTATGTTGAATGCTACAGTTCTGAATGGAATGATGGATATAAACCTGAAATTCATTATTCAATTCTAATTGTTGC
>CAIQPH010000224.1 GCA_903873655.1 uncultured Holophagaceae bacterium
CAGATTCGCAACTTCGCGGACCGAACCCATCAGTGTGTCGAAGTCGAGGCTGCCGAACACCTGGAAGATTAGGAAGAAGCCGATCATGAAGCCGAAGTCGCCGATGCGGTTGGTGACGAAGGCCTTCTTGCCGGCGACGGCGGCGAATTCCTTTTCGAAGTAGAAGCCGATGAGCAGGTAGGAGCAGAGGCCCACGCCCTCCCAACCCAGGAACATCATCATGATGTTGGCGCCCAGCACCAGGTTCAGCATGCTGAACACGAAGAGGTTCATGTAGGCCATGAAGCGGTAGTAGCGGCCGTCGTTCCGCTCCTCCGCCATGTAGCCGGTGCTGAACAGGTGGATCAGGAAGCCCGCGCCCGACACCAGCAGGGCCATGCAGCCCGAAAGCGCGTCGAACTTGTAGGCCCACTCGATCTTGTAGGTGCTGAGGCCGCCCAGCACCCGCGCGCCGCCGACGTCAAACCAGGTCCACAGGCTCTGGTGAATGGAGCGGCCCTCCGCCGGAAGCCCGATGAGCTGGGCGAAATGCCAGAGGGTGAGGAGGAAGGCCACGCCCACGCTGCCCAGGGCGAAGAAGTCCACGACCTTGGTGCTCTTCAGCCTGCGGCCGCTGAGGCCGTTGATGAGGAAGCCGAAGAACGGCAGGAAGGGGATCAGCCAAAGGTAGCTGCTGGGGTGGGAAGCCGCGGTCATTGCATGTTCCATGGTCGTCGTCATCCCTTCAGCAGGTTGATGTCGTCCACCTGGACGGTGTCGCGCTTGCGGTAGAGGGCCACCACCAGGGCAAGGCCCACCGCCACTTCGGCGGCAGCGAAGCCCATCACCAGCAGGGCGAAGGCCTGGCCGGAGACGGACCCGCTATGGCGGGCGAAGGCGATGAAGTTCAGGTTGGCGGCGTTGAGCATGAGCTCGACGCACATGAGGATCACCAGGGCGTTCCGGCGGATCAGCACGCCGGCGATGCCGATGGAGAACAGGAGAAAGGAGATGAGGAGGACCGCGTTGAGGTTGACCATCACACCCGCTCCGTCTTTGCCAGGACCACCGCGCCGACCAGGGCCACCAGGAGGATCACGCTGAGGATCTCGAAGGGCAGGAGATAGTCCGAGAAGAGGCCGCGGCTCACGGCCTGGGCGTTTTCCGCGGCCACGTTCAGGCCCTTGGCCAGTTCAGGCCGCAGGACCAGTGCCTCCGAGGAGGCGTTCCCGAAGAAGATGTCCCGGAAGGCCACGAGGAAGGCGACGGCGCCGATGAGGACAGCGATGACCGCGGACCGGGTCTGGAGTTGGAAGATGGCCTTCTCCTTGTATTTGCTCAATTCCACGAGCATGACCACGAACAGGAAAAGAACCACGATGCCCCCGGCGTAGACCAGGATCTGGGCCATGCCCAGGAACTCGGCTTCCAGCGCCAGGAAACAGCCGGCGATGCACAACATGGTGAAGAGGAAGCCGAGCACACTGTGGACGGCGCTCTTCGCTGCCACCATGAAAGCCGCGCCACACAGGGCCAGAACGCCGAAGATGGCGAACATGTTCCGGCCGATCGTTGCAAGTAGATGTTCCATGGGGCGTCCTCGGAAATGCGCGTCAGAGAAGGTTCAGTCCTCAGCCACGCTGTGCCGGCCCACAGGCGAGGGCTCGAACATGTTCTGGGCCACGCCGTCCATGCCCAGGGAGAAGTCCTCCCGGTTGTAGGCGGCCAGCTCGAACTGGTGGTTCAGGATGATGGAGTCGAAGCCGCAGCTCTCGACGCAGAACTCGCAGAAGATGCAGCGCTCCATCTCGAAGTCGTAGCGCACGGGGTAGGGCATCTTGCGCCCCTCCTTCTTGCCCTTCTCGATGGTGATGACCTCGGTGGGGCAGATCTTCTCGCAGGCCAGGCAGCAAACGCACTTGATCTCGCCCTGTTCATCCTTGAGCAGGGTGAGGCGCCCACGGAACCGTGGCTGCAGCCGCACGGGCACCTCGGGATACTCCTGGGTGAAGTGCTTGATCTGGGCACGCACCTTCTTCCGGTTGGCAGAGAAGAACACCTTGCCGAAGTAGCGGCCCGTGACTGTCAGGCCGGCGGCAATGTCAAAGGGGATGAGGGTTCTCAGAAAGCTCATGGTTACTCCCTCAGAACGCGAAGCGGATGATGGCCGCGGCGAAAAGGTTCACGAGGGTCAGCGGGATCAGGTACTTCCAGCCCACGTCCATGAGCTGGTCATAGCGGTAGCGGGGCAGCGTGGCCCGCACCCACAGGAACGCGAAGAGAATGGCGAACACCTTCAGGAAGAAGAAGAGGATGCTCGGCTGCCCCAGGAAGGGCACCGAGGCGGGGATGAACCGCTGCAGGCCGAAGGGCAGGAGGTAGTACCCGCCCAGGAAGAAGGCGCTGGCGAAACAGGAGACCACGATCATGTTGGTATATTCCGCCAGGTAGAAAAACCCGAACTTCATGCCGGAGTATTCGGTGTGGAAGCCTGCGACCAGTTCGGTCTCGGCCTCAGGCAGGTCGAACGGGGTGCGGTTCGTTTCCGCGAAACCGCAGGTGGTGTAGATAAAGAACCCGACAAACAGCGGGAAAGCGGCGAGCCAGTGCATATCGGCGCCGGTCGTGAGACGGATGGAGAGCTCCCTGAAATTGAGAGATCCAGCCAGGATCACCGGGGTGAGCAGACTGAGGGTGAGGGGGACTTCATAGCTGACGATCTGGGCCGCCGAGCGAAGCCCGCCCAGCAGGGGGTATTTGGAATTGGAAGCCCAGGCGCCAAGGACGATGCCATACACGCCCACCGACGACAGCCCGAGAATATAGAGCACACCCACATTCACATCGGAGATGAACCCCATGAAGGGGAGACCGCCCACGATGGGGAAACCCTTGGGAAAGATGAAGAGGGCGCCGGGAGAGAAGGCGATGGCCGAGAAGACACCGAACGCGGCCATGACCGAGATGATGGGTGCGAGGGTGAACACGCTCCGCTCGGCTTTGGCTGGAATGATGTCTTCCTTGAGGATCAGTTTCAGGATGTCCGCGATGAAGACCGGGAGTCCTCGCAGGATGGACAGGACCGGCACTTTGCCCATGGCCCACATGCCGCGGTTGAGGGAACCGGTGATTCCGACCAGCCCGCCTGCGGTGCGGGTAGCGCCCAGGCGGACCTGGATGTAGCCGATCACTTTGCGCTCGGCGAAGGTGAGGAGCGGCACCATCACGAAGATCAGGATCAGCACAGCTACGACCTGGATCAGGCCCATCACCAAAGTCTGTGTGAGGTTCATGGTCGGCATCGGGGTCGTCCTCAGCGGTCAATCTCGCCCAGCACCACGTCGAGGGTGCCGATGGCGGCGATCACGTCGGCCAGGAGGCGGCCTTCGATCATCTTGGGCAGGGCTTGCAGGTTCACGAAACTCGGGGCCCGGACATGCATGCGGTAGGGCATGGTGCCGCCCTTCTCACTCACGAAGTAGTAGCCCAGCTCGCCCTTGGGGGCTTCGATGGGGTGGTAGATCTCGTTCACCTCGGACCTGAGGATCTTCGGGATCTTCGCCATGACGGGGCCTTCGGGCAGGCCGTCGAGGCACTGCTGGATGATGCGGTGGCTCTGCCGCATCTCCGCGAGGCGAACCAGGTACCGGGCGTAGGTGTCGGCCTCGGTGCGCGTGGGGATCTCGAAGTCCATTTCCGCGTAGGCCGCGTTGGGGAAAGCCTTGCGGATGTCATAGGGCACGCCCGCGGCGCGGAGCACGGGGCCCGTCACGCCCAGGGCGATGCAGTCCTCGGCATTGAGCTTGGCCACCCCCACGGTGCGCTTCTTCCAGATCCGGTTCTCGGTGAGGAGTTCCTCGTACTCGTAGAGACAGTGCAGGAACCGGTCCTGGAAGACCTGGGCATCCTTGATGAACCCCGGAGGCAGGTCCTCCCGCAGGCCGCCGATCCGGAAGGCCGTGGTGGTCAGGCGCGCCCCGCAGAACGCCTCGAAGAGATCGAGCAGGTACTCGCGTTCCCGGAAGGCGTAGAGGAAGACGGTCATGGCCCCGATGTCCAGGGCGTGCGTGGCCAGCCAGAGCAGATGGGAGGCCAGGCGGTTCTGCTCCGTGAGCAGCGTGCGGATGTATTTGGCCCGGCGCGGCACCTCGATGCCGAACAGCTTTTCCACGCCCTCGGCCCAGCCCAGGTTGTTGCTGATGGCGGCCACATAGTCCAGGCGGTCGGTCCAGACTTGCCCCTGGAAATAGGTCTTGTTCTCGCAGATCTTCTCGACCCCGCGGTGCAGGTAGCCGATGACCGGTGTGCACTTGGTGACGGTCTCGCCATCGAGGCGCAGCTTCACCCGGAGCACACCGTGGGTGGAGGGGTGCTGCGGCCCAAGGTTGATTTCCATTTCCTCGTTCTTGAACATGGATCACTCCGCCTTGGGCTGCTTCAGATTGATGCCCATCTGGCCGGCTTTCACCATCGCGAGGCGATTGAGCACGCCGCCGCGATCGTCCCGGAAGTCGATGTCGCGCTGGCCGAGTCCCACCGTCGGGTACTCCTTGCGCAGGGGGTAGCCCTCCCAGTCCTCCGGGCAGAGGATGCGAGTCATGTCGGGATGATTCGCGAACCGGATGCCGAGCATGTCGTAGATCTCCCGTTCCATCCAGTTGGCGCTGGGATAGAGGGAGCAGGCGCTGTCTGGGAGGAAGCCCTCGGGTACCAGAACCCGCAGGCGAAGCCGCTGGTGACGGCTGACGCTGGTGAGGTGGTAGACGATCGAGAAGGCGAAGTCCTTGGCCGCCGGGTAGTGGGTAGCGGACTGGTCGGCCAGCATCTCGTACTTGAGCGAGGCCTCGTCCCGGCATACCTTCAGGGCCTCGAGGATGGCCTCCTTCTTCACCTGGCAAACGCGCTCGCCGGCCTGCTCGAAGATCTCCTCGACCTTGTCGCCCAGCAGCTCCTGCAGCTTCAACAGATCCGCAGCCTTGGCCTCGGTGGGCCAGGGCGTCTTCATGTCGTTGTCATCCTTGCGGGGCACGGCGCGCACCGGGGGCTTGGGCGCATCCTTGCCTTCGGCTTCGGCCTTGGCCTTGGCCACTTCGAAATCCGCCAACTGCTTCTGCCACTTGGCCTCATCAGCGGCCGCGGCGGCGGCCACCTCGGCCTGGTAGGTGCGCAGACTGGGCAGGGGCACGGTCTTCGGCAGGACGACCTGCCGGTTCGGCGCCGCCAGGTAGTCGTAGACATAAGGCCCGGCTGGGGCCTCCGGGGCTTCCGGGGCCTGGGGTTCGAGCGGTTCCGCCATCAGCCGACCTCCTCGAAGATGTCCTTGTACCGGTCGGCGATGCTGCTGGTCATGATCTTGTCCTGCAGTTTCAGGAACCCGTAGATGAGCGATTCCGGCTTGGGCGGGCAGCCCGGGATGAAGACATCCACGGGGATGACCTTATCCACGCCCTGGATGGTGTGGTACGAATCGAAGGGGCCGCCGGCGGTGGCGCAGGAGCCCATGGCGATCACCCACTTGGGCTCGGGCATCTGGTCGTAGAGCTTCTTGATCACGGGCGCCATCTTGTAGGTGACGGTGCCGGCCACGATCATCAGGTCGCTCTGGCGCGGCGTGGCGCGGAAGATGCCGGCGCCGAACCGGTCGAAATCGAACTTGCTGGCGCCCGCGGCCATCATCTCGATGGCACAGCAGGCCAGGCCGAAGGTCATGGGCCACACGCTGGAAGCCCGGGCCCAGTTCATGACCTTCTCGACTTTGGTGGTGATGAGCACGTGCTCAAGGGCGGTGGGTTGATTTACTCCCATGTCAGGGCTCCCTTGGTCCAGATGTAGCCATAGCCGAACAGCAGCAGGAAGAGGAAGATGCCCATCTCGATGAGACCGAACAACGCCAGTTCCTTCATTTGGATCGCCCAGGGCATGAGGAAGACGGTTTCCACGTCGAATACCAGGAACATCACGGCCACCAGGTAGTAGCGGACGCTGAACTTTTCCCGGGCCTCGGTGGTGGCAGTGATGCCGCACTCATAAGCCGAGTATTTGTTGGCATTGCCGAACCTGGGTCGCAACAGCTTCGAGATGGTCCAGACCAGGGGCGGCAGGGCCAAGGCGATGAGAACCAGAAGCAGAATTGGCGCATACCCACGCATGGGTCCTCCCGAACCATTCGATTGTGGTCTGTCCCTCGCGGCGGGGTCAATGTTTCAGACCTGACCCTGCGGTCTGTTGTGACCCTTGCCCGAATCCGGCCAACCTGGTCTTGTCCCCTTCCGGTAGGATGCATCCATGCCTTCTTCCAACACCCAGGTTCCTGCGGATGCGGTCGAGCCCAGTGAACGCAATCTAAACGACTTCCGACCGGCCCGGGAGCTCTACCCCACTCTCGATCTGACCCGGGAGCCTGTGGATTTTGCCCTCTTCCAGGCCCTGCCCCTGGACCTGATGCTCAAACACCATTTCGTGCCTGTGCAGGAGCGGGATGGCGTGCTTTGGCTGGCCATGGCCGATCCCCTGGATATCCCCACCCAGGACATGCTCCGGATGAGGTTAAAACGACCCTTGCGCTTTGCCGGTGCGCCCCTGGCCCAGATCCAGGAAGTGCTCAAGAAATCCGAGAGCGGCCAAAAGGTCATGGATGAGGCCGGCGAGGCCCTCAAGGTCCAGGTGCTCCACGAGGAGGACTGGGACGACGAGGTCCTTGACCTGGAGCGCCTCACGGACAAGGATGAGGCCCCCATCGTCCGGCTGGTGGACACCACCATCTTCAACGCCCTCCAGCGGCGCGCCTCCGACATCCACCTCGAGACGATGGGCACGGGCTTCCAGATCAAGTACCGCATCGATGGCAGCCTCTATCCGGCCGCCGAACCCATCGATCGCCGCTTCGCCTCCCCCATCATCAGCCGCATCAAGGTCATGTCCGAGCTGGACATCGCCGAGAAGCGCAAGCCCCAGGACGGGCGCTTCAAGCTCAAGGTCCGCGGACGGGCCATCGACTTCCGCGTGAGCATCATGCCCACCATCCACGGCGAAGACGCAGTGATCCGCATCCTCGATAAAGAGAACCTCACGGAGGAGTTCAAGACCCTGACGCTGGACATCCTCGGCTTCTCGGAGCACGAGTTGAAGCGCCTGCGCCGGTTTTCCCACGAGCCCTACGGCATGTTCCTGGTGACCGGCCCCACCGGCTCGGGCAAGACCACCACCCTCTATGCCGTGCTCAGCGAGATCAAGGCCCCCGAGGACAAGATCATCACCATCGAGGACCCGGTCGAGTACCAGCTCGAGGGTGTCACGCAGATCCCGGTCAACGAGAAGAAGGGCCTCACCTTCGCCGTGGGCCTGCGCTCCATCCTGCGCCACGACCCGGACAAGATCCTGGTGGGAGAGATCCGCGACCCCGAAACGGCCCAGATTGCCATCCAGTCGGCGCTCACGGGGCATCTCGTCTTCACCACCGTCCATGCGAACAACGCGCTGGACGTGCTTGGCCGCTTCCAGCACATGGGCGTCGAAGTCTACAACTTCGTGTCCGCCCTCAACTGCATCCTGGCCCAGCGCCTCATCCGCGTGCTCTGCCCCAAGTGCAAGCGCCCCGCTCCCCCGCCCACGACCCAGGAAATGGAAGAGAACGGGGTGGGCGAGGCCTGGCTGCGGGGCGCCACCCTCTTCGATCGCGTGGGCTGCGTGGACTGTCACGGCACTGGCTTCCGGGGCCGCCAGGCCATCATCGAGTTCATGGGCCTCAACGATGAACTCCGGGAAATGCTCATCCAGCGGGCCCCCGTGCGCGAGGTGAAGGCCGCAGCCCGCCGGGGCGGCATGCAGTTCCTCCGGGAAAGCGCCGTTGAAAAGGTGCGGCTGGGAATCACCACGTTCGCGGAGATCAACAAGGTCACGTTCAGAGAAGGGGCATGAAGGCTGCGCTCCTTGCTGCGGTCTCCACCCTCCTCGTCGCTGGAGACTCCCCGGAGGTCCTCGCGCTCCGGACGACCGTGACCGCAGAAACCCTGCGCCTGCCCCAGAAGGAGTCCCTCGGCCTCGTGGGTCTCTCTGCCACCGCGGACCTGGGTCCCTGCTACCTGGGGCCAGGCCTGTACGGCGCTGCCCGGGGTGAACGCGGAGGCTTCTTCACCTTCGGCCTGGAGGGGGGCATGCGGGGACGTCCCTTCGCTGACCTGCCCCTCGAACTGGACGCTGGGCTGTTCCTGGGCGGCGGTGGCGGTGGCTCGGCACCCCAAGGCGGCGGGCTCATGCTCAGGCCCCACCTGGGCGCCAGCCTAGCCCTCGGGAAGCTCCGTCTCGGTGCAGAACTCAGCCGCGTGCGCTTCCCGAACGGCGGCATCGACAGCACCCAGGCCGCCCTCACCCTGGCCTTCACTGCCGATCACCTCTGGGTTCCGACCGGCGGCTGGGGGCCGGCTTTCGAAGGCACGGTGGCCTGGCAGGGCCAAAGCCTGGACCTGGAGGCGGTGCGCATCGATCCTTCCGCCTCCACCCACACGCGCAGTGGCCTGCCCCAGCCAACCTTCGATCTCGCGGGACTCTCGCTCACCCGCGAGCTCTCCGGCCCCTGGTTCCGCTTCCTGGCCGTGGACGGAGCGGCCCGGGGCTCCAGTTCCGGCTATGCCCAGGCCATGGCGGGACTGGGACTCCGCACATCACCGTTGGCCCCGTTCGGACTGGAAGCCCGCCTGGGAGCGGGCATGGGCGGGGGCGGCAATGTGGATACCGGCGGCGGGTTCCTCCTGTGGGGCGAGGGCGCCATCACGATGGCATCCGCTGGCTGGAAGGCCTCGGTTGGACTGGGGTTCCAGCGAGCTCCCGGCGGATCTTTCGACAGCCGGACGCTGTCATTCAGAGTGTCTCACCGCATCTCAGTTCCATTGCCTGATGACAAGGGCGAGCCTCTGTTGCAGGTCGATCTGACGGATTGGCGCGTGGGCTCGGGCCTCCTCCTTTACCGCCACGCCCAGCGGCAGGACGGCACCGAAGGGACCCTCCAGATGATGACCCTCCGGGCGGATCGACTGCTGGGCGGTGGTTTCTATCTGAGTGGCGAGGCTGGCAGTGCCACCGGCGGCGGTGCCGGCGGCTACTCCACGGGACTCGCAGGCCTGGGCTGGGAGTCGCCCCATTGGGCGCGGCAGCGGCTCTTCGCCGAGACGGCGATAGGCGCCGGCGGCGGTGGCGGCCTCCGGTCCGGGGGCGGTCTGCTGGCCTCCTTCCGCACTGGTTGGCGCCTGGAACTGCCCCGAGGCCTGGGGCTTGAGGCCACCCTGGGGAAGGTGCGCGCTCCGCGGGGCGAGCTGGATTCCACCACCTTCGGGCTGGGTCTGAACCTTCGCTTTAGGACCCTTGAGCGCTGAAGGTCCCCCGTACCAATTCCCGCTCCAGGCTCTGCAGCCGCTTGAGGCGGGCGAAGAGGCCGGGTTGTTCCGCCAGCAACTCCGGCGTGCCGAGCTGCACAGCCTGGCCTTCCTTGAGTACGAGGACCCGGGCGCAGGTCTCGGCCACGAAGACCCGGTGCGTGGCCAGGACCAATGTCGATGTCCCCAGGTAGGCCAGCAGGTTCTCCAGGATCCGGCTTTCGGTCTCGGCATCCACGGCGGACAGTGCATCGTCCAGCAGCAGCAGCCGCGGCCGCCGAAGCAGGGCCCGGGCCAGGGCCGTGCGCTGGCGCTCACCGCCGCTGAGGACCACGCCGCGCTCACCGACCACGGTGTCCAGACCATCCGGCAGTCGACGGATGAGGTCGTCCAGGGCCACCACCCGGGCGATCTCCCAGATCTCCGCTTCCGAGGCATCGGGTCGCCCCATGGCCAGATTCATTCGCAGGGTGTCCGAGAAGAGGAAGGCTTCCTGGGGCACCCAGCCCAGTCCTGCCCAATGGCGGCGGATCGACGTTTCCGAGAGGGGCTCTTGATCGATCAGCACCCTGCCCTCCTGCGGTTCCCGCAGGCCCGCCAGCACTTGCAGCAGCAGCGTCTTGCCAGACCCGATGCCGCCCACCACCGCCAGGCTGCCGCCAGGCTCCAGTTCCAGGTCCAGAGGCCCCAGGCCGCGGCCAGTCTCAAAGCGGTGGCTTACGCCTTCCAGGCGGAGCGCCACGGGCGTAGCCGGCAGCGTGATGGCCTCGGCCGACGGCAACGGCTGCTCGGGACTGTGGAGCAGCTCATTCAGGCGTTCTTGCCCGGCCTTGGCCCGCTGGAACAGATTCACCGACCAGCCCAGGCTCATCATCGGCCAGGCCAGGGCCACCAGAAAACCCGTGAAGGCCACGAGGTCGCCCAGGTCCAGGATGCCCTTGACCACCAGGCCTCCCCCGTAGGTCACCAGCACGAGCGCGGACACCCCGCCGATCAGCGCCGACAAGGGCGCATAGGCACTGAAGATCACCGACTGCTTCATGCTGAGCATCGCGTGCCGGCGGCTGAGGGCGCCGAACTGGGCCACCCGCGCCTCCTCCAAGCCAAAGGCCTGGACCACCCGTTCCCCGCTGATGGTCTCGTGACTGAAGGTCGAGAGGGCGGAGAAGGCCAACTGCAGCTTCTGCTGCACCATGTGGCTCCACTTCCCGATGATGTAGAAACCCAGGGCCAGGAAGGAGAAGGGCAGCATGACCGCCAGAGTGAGGCGCCAGCTGGTGTGGATCATCAGGGCCAGGGTCACCGGCAGGATCGACAGCACCTGCAGGAAACTCATGAGGCCCGGCCCGGTGGCCATGCGGACCGTCCCCACGTCGTCGCCGACCCGCGACATGAGATCGCCCACCCGCTGCCTTTCATAGAAGGCGAAGGGGCGTGCCAGCAGGAAGCCATAGAGGGATTCCCGCTGTTCCCGCTCCACCTCCCGGCTGAGGCCGATGAGCGTGTTGCGCATGAGGTAGCGGCCAAGGCCCGCCACGGCGGTGAAGGCCAGCATCCAGGCCAGGTAGACGTGCGATCCAGGCCAGTCCTGGTGCTCCAGGGCATGGACGGCCCGGCCGGACCAGTAGGGCACCACCGAAGCCGCCACGCTGCACCAGACCGTGGCCGCCAGGCCCCAGTAGAGCGTGCGCCGATGGCGGGCCAGGAGCGGCCACCACCACCACAGCTTTGAACTCGAAAGGTCAGCCAAACGGTCCCCCGGGTAATCAGAGTAGCAACACCTATTGGCTTAGAGCGTGTCTTAGAAGTCCCGCGAGTCGCGACGGCGGTCAGCCGCGCGATCCAGCCAGGAAGCGCGCGCAGGGCGATGCGGGACATCGTTCAAGCGCGGTGACGCCGCTGGGCACGCGGCTGGCCCCGTCCCCTTGGGCTGGGGCGGCGGGCTTCGCCCGGCGCTCCCAGCGCGACTCGTGGGAATTCTAAGACACGCCCTGAGAGGCCAGGATGCATCTATCTCCTGTAAACAAATTGGCGCATTCTGGAAAAAATCCACGGACCAACCATGCGCGCTCTGCTGTCAGCCCTTTGTTTGGTCTGCGTAACCACCCTGGTGCAGGCTCCCCTCCGCGCCCAGATGGTGGAGGAATCCCTTGCCCAGGATCCCGGTCCCCTCGACTTCATCCAGGGTGACAGTTATGAACAGTGGATTCTCCAGTCCCTCGTTGGGGACGCGCTGGTCGGCATCGCCGCCGATGGTCGGCTGGTCCCGCGCCTGGCCGCCCGCTGGGAGGTCCGGAAGGATGGGTCGATTCTTTTCCACCTGCGTTCCGATGTCCGCTATGCGGATGGCAGCAGGGTCTGTGCCGAGGACGTGATCTGGACAATCCAGCAGCTGCTCCAGAATCCCCGGGCCAGCCCCACCAAGCGGGCCATTCTCGAAGGCGCCACCGTAGGCAGCGAGCAGGGCCACCCCTGGATCCGCTCCCCTCGGCCCGCTGGGCGGCTCCTGCTGGAACTGGCCCGGGTGCCGATCGCCCAGAAGAACCACTCCGAGAGTGGCTCCGGCCCCTTCGCGTTTCGCAAGGAACCCGGAGCCTGGGTCTTCACGCGTCGGGACCATTTCCTGCATCCCCGCATCGAGGGCATCCGGTTCCGCCTCATGCCCGACGCCGCCGGGGTCATGACCGCCCTGCAGAAGGGCTGGCTCAGCATCGGGGCGCCGGCCACCCGACGCCAGATGGAGGCGCCACCCACGCACCGGCTCATCACTCAGCCCATGCACGCCCAGCTGGTGGTCTGGAGTCACGGGGGTGCGGGACCTCTGCGCCTGCTGGAGCGCTGGCGGAAGGACGCGTTCCCAGCCCAGCTGCTGGGTCAGAATGCCCGCCCCAGCCGGGGCCTGTGGCCGGAAACCCTCGGCTTCAAGACCCAGTTCATCCAGGTGGACCCTTCGCCCAGGCAGGACCCGGGGACACTGCGGCTGCTCTATGGCGCCGGCGAGGAGTCCCTCGAGAAGCTGCTCCTGGCCTTGCGAGAGCGTGCCCGCAGGGATGGTGTCGATCTCCAGCTCATACCCATCGAGCAGGGTCTGCTGGCAGAGCGCCTCCAGAAAAGCGACTTCCAGCTGGCCTGCTCCATGGTGGTCTTCGATCCCCACCCCTGGGCGGTGCTGGAATACCTGGAACCACGGGGCCCCATGAACTTCACCGGTTGGAGCCACCCCCGGCTGGCGGAACTCCTCGCCCGGATCCAGCAACCGGGTGACGCCGCCTGGAGCGAGCTCCAGACCCTCTGGGCAAGCAGTCCCGCGGCCCTGCCCCTGCTGGATTTCCATAGCGTCATCTGGGTGGACAGGCGTCTGGTGGTGGAACCCAGCCCCATGGGTCTGTATCTCCACACGCCCGGGGCCGCTGGTTGGCGATGGACGCTGTGATAAGGCGGTGGGCACCGGGGCTGGCGGTCTGGGCCATCGGCCTCGCCCTGGCCCTGCAGCTGCCGGGTGCCACCTGGAAGCAACCCCTGCCCCCGCTCTTCCCCTGGGAGATGCTCGGACCGACGGCCCTGGCCTTGGGCGTCCTTTCAGTGCTGGCGCCTTTGCTGGCCTGGCTCGGTGGTCCCGGCCTGGCGCAGCGGCGCGCTCTGGTCCTGCTGGAGGCACCACCGGACCTGCTCTGGGCCGGTCTCCTCCTGGCCCTCTGGCCGGCGCCCTGGGGACCCCCGGGAATCGTAGGCTGGCTGCTGGCTTTTCTGGCGGCTTCCCTGCCCGGAGAGGCCCGCTGGCTGGCCCAGGCGATGCCCGGAGAGCGTCCATTTCCGTTGGCCTGGGGCGATGTCGCCGTAAGCCGGGTGCGTTTGACCGTATTGAGGCGCCTGTGGGGTCGCTGGCTCGCGGCCCGTCTGCCGGTCTGGCTCACCGCCACCCTGGTCCTGGAGCGGATCCTCGGCCTACCGGGTCTCGGCACCGACTGGATGACCCGGGTGGTAGTCCGGGACCGGGCCGGTCTGGCCTTGTGGATCCTCGCCCTGGCCTTGCTCTGGGCCCTATCCCAGTTCTGGGAACAGGAAGCCGCGTGAAGTGGCGGCTCGCCTTCCTAGGGGCCCTGCTCCTCCCCGAGTTGGCCCTGGAGCCCTTCCGCGGTGGGCTCGCTGCCGCCCTGCGGCATCCCCTCGGAACGGACGATCTGGGTCGGGATGCCCTCCTGCGTCTGGCCCTGGCGGCGGCCCGCAGTCTTGGTTTCGCCAGTGCCTGCGCCTTGCTCGCCCTGAGCCTGGGGCTCCTGCTCGCCTGGCGGGGGCAGCGCCTGCTCGGAGCCTGGTCCGCCCTGCGCAGCCTGCCGCCCCTGCTCTTCCTGCTGCCCTTCGCCGCGGCGCTCGGCGGGCTTCCAGTCGTACCCCTCGGCTTGCTGCTGGGGGCCTTGATCGCCCCGCACCTGGAACCCGCCCTGCGGACCAGGATCAACCATTTCCGCCTCTCTCCGGCCTGGGCTTCCGAGCGCACCCTGGGCGCCCCCTGGACCTCGACCCTCCGCCGCTGGGCGCCCTGGGGCTGGCAACAGGCCGCCGCCCTCTTCCCCAGCGCCTGGCTCTCGGCCCTGTGGGGCGAGGCCACGCTCTCGACCCTGGGCCTGGGTCCCGGTCCGGGCCATGACAGCCTGGGCCGCCTGTTGTCCGAGGAACTGCCCCGTCTCGGCTCAGATCCCTCGCCCCTCGGCTGGGCCGCCCTAGTCACAGTTCTGGTTCTGGCCTGGGTGTCCAGCCCGGGGAAGGCGGCCTGAAGCCACCTGCCAAGGTCACCCGCATCTGTCCGGCAACCCACTAAGGAATGGCTGGTCACGGAAGACACGGAAGTTCACAGAAGACACGGAAGGGTCCTTGGCCCTCGCCGCCCGGGCCCGCCGGAGGCGGCTTCCGGCTTGACCGGAAGTGATCCCGTGCTTTTTAAGTGGACGCCCCTGCTTTTTCTGTGTTTTCCAGCTTTCTTCCGTGGCTTCCGCGACCAGCGTTTTAATCTTTGGCCTTTGCGTTACGCTTGCGTCCATGAGCCCACTTCTCGGACAACCCCTTCCCACTTTCAGCCTTCAGGACGATCAAGGCGCCACGGTCACGGCCAAGGACTTCAAGGGCCACTGGACGGTGCTCTACGCCTATCCCAAGGACAGCACCCCCGGCTGCACCACGGAGGCCTGCGACTTCCGGGACAACCTGGCCCGGGTCCAGTCCCTCGGCGCCCAGGTCTATGGCATCAGCCGCGACAGCCTGAAGAGCCACCAGACCTTCATCGCCAAGCAGGACCTCCCCTTCCGCCTGCTCTCCGACCCTGAATGCACGCTCCTCAAACCACTCGGCGCCTTCGGGAAAAAGATCATGTACGGCAAGGAAGTGGAAGGCATCATCCGTAGCACCTTCCTAGTCGACCCCAAGGGGATCATCCGTCACATCTGGCCCAAGGTCAGCGTGAAGGGCCACGTCGGAGCCGTCATCGAGGCCCTAGCGGACCTACAAAAAAGCTGAGACAGGATTGAAAGAAGGATTAACAGGATTTCAAAAACAATACTTTTGCTTTAATCCTGTTAATCAAGCACTTAATTCTGTTAATCCTGTCCCCGTTTTCAGGGACTCGACGCTCATCCCGCCATGATGCTGTAGCCACCGTCCACATACAGCACTTGGCCAGTCACGCCGCGTGCCATGTCGCTCAGCAGGAAGACGCCCACGTCTCCCACTTCCAACTGGTCCGTGTCCTTCTGCAGGGGCGTGTGGGCCCGGTGGTGCTTGAGCTTGGAGCCGATGCCGGGGATGGCCGAGGCGGCCAGGGTCTTGATGGGCCCCGCGGAGACGGCGTTCACGCGGATGCCCTGGCCCCCCAGGTCCGCGGCCAGGTAGCGCACACTG
>CAIQPH010000225.1 GCA_903873655.1 uncultured Holophagaceae bacterium
CAGCCACTGGACAGCCTCTCGGCGAATGTGTTGTTGAACACTCCGTCCCATTAATGGAGATTGTGAACTGGCTGTT
The DNA here is from genome assembly GCA_903873655.1 of uncultured Holophagaceae bacterium. Lineage (GTDB taxonomy): Bacteria > Acidobacteriota > Holophagae > Holophagales > Holophagaceae > Geothrix. Next base: position 77 of record CAIQPH010000225.1, read on the forward strand.
ATGACCCACCCAATCCTGGAGTGTCCCGCCCACGTTTGCTGAGAGCTGCATAAGGAAGCCCCGGCGGCCCGGGGCTTGGTCAATCGAATTCAGAACGGGAGGTCCTCCTCCTGGCATGCCCGGGACCTTGGAGGCCGGATCTCGCAGGGGAGCGGTTCTACGTCCGAGCCTGGCCGCGAGGTCTGATAGCCGACGATATCCTTGCCGTAGTCCATCCAGATGGCGGTCAGAAACTGATGGAGAAAGATGGCCAACTGCCGGGCGTTCTTGGGGCTGAGGTCGTCCAGCCAGAAGTCCGTTCCGGGAGGTTTCTCTCGGAGGCAGCGGAGGAGGGCTCGCGTGGGATATCTCACGAGTCCTCCAGGTCCACCACAGCCTGCTGAACGGCTACGGCATCGACCGTGGCGCTGCCGGCGGCCATGGCCGCGAGGGCGGCTCCGAGGGCCAGGTTCTGGGCCAGCCTGGGCACACCGCGGCTGTGCTGAAAGATGGCGGCCGTGGCCTGGGGCTCGAACACAGCGTCAGCGGCCCCCGCGGCCTTGCAATGCAGGGCGATGAACAACCCGATCTCGGCCTCCGTCAGGGGGCGCAGGCGGATGCGCACCCCGATCCGCTGGGAGAGGGCTTCGTGCCTGGGCTCGGACAGGCGCTCCCGCAGGCGGGGCTGGCCGCAGAGAATCATGGAGAACGGGCTCCGCCGGTCGAAGTCGTCCGCCGTAAGGAGGCGCAGGTCCACCAGGGATTCGTCAGGAAGGAGGTGCGCCTCGTCGATGACCAGCACGATTCTCCGGGGCAGGCTGCGCAGGTGGCCCAGCAGGGCTGCGGCCGTGTCGCCCTTGAACCGCCTGGGCTTCAGCCCCAGGGACGTGGCGATGCTGGCAATGAGGCTGAAGGGTCCCAGGGTGGTGAGGGAGAGGGTGGCGAGTTGGTGGCTGGAGGCATCCAGGGACCTGGCGAACAGGGACAGCGCCGTGGACTTGCCACAGCCGCTGCCAGCCACCAGGAGGGCGATGGTGTCCCGCTCCAGGGCGAAGTGGAGTTTGGCGAGCACCTCCTCCAGGCCCTTGTGGCGGAGGATGGCCTCCTCAGGGGCGACCCTGGGGAAGGGCTGGTGGGCGAGACTGAAGTGTTCCAGGAGGGCCATCATGACTTGGTTCCTTTCAACGAGGTGGAGGGGGGCGACGCCGCACGGACGCGGACGACGTGGGCTTCGAGGACCTGCAGGTATTCGCTCAGATGGAGGCCGGGCCCGAGGCGCCGACGGGCCCCGTCCAGGGTCTGGCGCGCTTCGTCCGGATCCAGGGGCTTCAGGCGGCGGCGGAAGGCGGCCGCGGCGCTGCGCTCGAGGTTCGTGAGTGCCACGCCCCGGCAGACCTCCAGGTGGGCCACCAGCCCCGGCAGGTCCAGGTCCGTTTCACCCAGGGGCTGCATCCGCAGGGCGGCCATCTCGATGCGCCGATGCCGCTCGTGCTCGGCCAGGAGCAGGTCGAGGTAGGTGCTGCCAGGGCCCTTGGCTTGCCCCACCTGCGCGGGCTCCGGCGTGGGCGGACGTTCTCCGGGAACCTGGGGCGTGGCCTTCTGCAGGACGCCGCCCTTGGGCGTGGCGATGAGAACGTAGGCCAGATCAGAGGGATCGTAGAGGACTTTGACCTTGCGCCCGCGCAACTCCGGGGAGACGAGGTAGCGGATGCCTGCGACCTCCACGGTGGACCAGGACCGGTGGACGGTCCGGACCACCTGAATGCGCAGGTATTCCTCGATGGTCTCCAGGGGCGGGGCGGGACGCCCGGCGGCAGGAGTGCCGGTGAGCCGCTCCGCAGGGCTCTGGCCCGTCTCCGAGTGGACGTCGCGGTGATAGGACTCGCCGAGCCAGGCCAGGAACCAGGCGTTGAGTTCCTCGAGGGTGGGCGTCGTTGCCCGGAGGCCCACCTCATATTCGAACTGCTCTGCCAGCGTCCTGTTGAAACGCTCTATGGCGCCGCGGCTCTCAGCCACGTACGGCTTGGAGTGGACCAGATGGATACCCATGGCCGCGCACCCCGTCTCCAACCGGAGGCTGCGATAGGCTGCGCCGTTATCGAGGTACAGTTTCACGCAAAGGCCGTGGAGGCAGAGGAGGCGGCGCAGACCGAACCGCAGGGCCGCGAAGTCCTCCGTGAGGAAATAGCGGCCCTCCAGGATGGCGCGGCTGTGGTGGTCGATGAAACCGCTGAACTTGGCCCGCTTGACCTGCCCGCCGTCCAGGACGTATGGACCATGGTGGAAGTCGGTGATGACCAGCTCCATGGGAGCGTCCGTACGGATGAGGCGATGGACCTTTTTCGCCAGGGTGCCTTGGCGCTTCCGGGACATGTTGAGTCGGTCGAGATGGCGGTCCAGGGTGGCGCGAGAGATCGCCCCCGGCTGGATCAGATCCTCGAGAACCATGTCCTTGAGGAGGGTCCGGGTCGAGCGGCAGGGGCCATCCTTGCGCAAAGCCACGGCGCGGTCCAGGACGGCCCGGGGGAAGGCCCGCAGGGCGCCCTTGTCCGGACGTGGCCTGGGCTGGAGGGCCTGGAACCCGCCTGCGCGGTGGAGGGCAAGCCACCGCCAAAGGGTGGCCAGGGAAACCCGCACCTCGCGCCCATCGGGGTCCCGATGGGACGCGGCGGCGACCTCCTGGAGTTCGGCGGACACGCCTTCGCCCTCCGCTTCGAGGGCGGTGGCGAGGAGGTGATAGCGGAAGGCGGCTATGGAGAGGGATCGATCGTCTGCTTGGCTCATGGCTCCAACCTATCCGTCAGGGTGGAGGCCGTAAAAACGCAACGCCGGGTATGAACCAATCAATAGGCACACCCGCCGGAAGCGGTCGAGTTGGTGGCGCAGGAGGGCGCCCAGGCCCGGTCCCCGCTCCAGCGGAACGCCCTGATCCCGGCATAGCCGGGCAAGCCACTCGAACAGCGCGACCAGGCTCTCGACCAGCGCTAACTGGGACCTCCAGGGGGCCGCCCTGGCCGCGGGAGGTTCAGGCACCTGCTCGGTCCTGCCTGCCGGCGGTGGCATGCCGGATGGGTCCTGAAGCCAGCAGACCTCGGTCAGTTCCTCGACCGTCGTGAGCCCAGCGATCCACCCCACCCACCGGGCCAGCGTCCGCGTAGAGCAGCCCCAGTGCTCGGCCACGAGAGCCAGGGAAGCCATGCCGAGGACCAGGAACTCGGCTACGGCGGCAGCGACTACCGCCGGCGGGAAGGTGCGGTGGGGGTACCCCTGGACCTCGTAACAGGTCCAACTGCGCATGCTGCATTCGGGAGTCAGGCATCGAGCCCTCAGCCTCCAGAAGTCCTCGATCCATTCCAGGCTTCCGTCCTGGGCCAACTTCGCCTGCCGCTTCAGCAAGCGCCGACCGTCCCAACAGCCCAGGAGGTGACAACAGGGGCAGATGGGAACAGGTTCCTGCTTGCGCTGGGCGCTGGTTGGGGCACAATCCATGGACGAGCCTCCAGGGCACGCCCAAACGGAACTTGGCCTTCGAAACCGTGCCGTTTGAACGTGGGGAGGCTCTCTTTTTACCTGATCTTTGACGTACGGCCAAGCCCTGCCGCGCTATCGCTTGCCTGCCATGTAGACCACCAGGGGCCCTGCGGGCCCATGGTGGCCTCCACGGCGTTTCCTCTCTGCCCTCGCCGGGCGGGCTTCAAGATCACCCAACGGTGGTCAGCTCTCGCTCAAATCGGGTCGAATACTCTCGGATAGCCTGAGCCTTAATACCGAGACTCGCTGGAAATACTCGAATCTGGGCTTTGCGCTAGCCGGAGAGGTGGTC
>CAIQPH010000226.1 GCA_903873655.1 uncultured Holophagaceae bacterium
GTCATCAACATCTACTTCCGCGAGCTGGAGCCCAACAAGAACCTCAAACCCATGGACCTGGAGGCCGAGCACTTCGGCATCAACAAGATCCAGGACTTCACCTGGAAGCAGATGCTCGACTTCTACACCTGCGTGGAGTGCGGCCGCTGTCTCGAGAACTGCCCCACCACGCTCACCGGGAAACCCCTGCGGCCCAAGGATTTCGGCAACGATCTGCGCGACTACCTGAAGGCCACACCGCTGGCGCAGATGGGCCAGAATCAGCCCGTGCCCGAGGATCGCCTGCTCATCGGCGGACCCGTGCCCGAGGGGTCGCACTGGAAGCGCGACGAGGAGCACGCCCCCTGGAGCAAGGCCCAGCTTGAAGGCTGGATCAGCCAGGACACCATCTGGGCCTGCACCAGCTGCGGCTACTGCGAGTGGGCCTGCCCCTTGCAGATCAGCTTCGTGGACAAGCTCGTGGGCATGCGCCGCTACCTCACGCTGGAAGAGAGCAACTTCCCCGCCGAGGCGCAGACTGCCTTCAAGGGCATGGAGCGCCAGGGCAACCCCTGGAATTTCGCCCAGGCCGACCGCGCCAAGTGGGCCGCCGGCCTCGAAGTGCCCACCATCGCCGAAAACCCGGAGGTGGAATACCTGTTCTGGGTGGGCTGCGCCGGTTCCTACGACGCGGCCGGGCAGAAGGTCTCCCAGGCCCTGGTGAAGCTGCTGAAGGCGGCCAACATCTCCTTCGCGATCCTCGGGACGGAGGAGAGCTGCACCTGTGAATCCGCCCGACGCCTGGGGAACGAGTACCTTTTCCAGACGGCCACGGAAACCAATGTGGAACTCCTCAAGGGCCATGGCGTGAAGAAGATCATCACCAACTGCCCGCACTGCCTGAACACGCTGAAGAACGAGTATCCCTCCTTCGGCGGCGATTTCGAGGTGGTGCACGGCACCGAGCTGGTGGCTAAGCTGATCGCCGAAGGGAGACTCAAGCTGGAGCAGACAGTCGATGTGGACCTCACCTACCACGACCCCTGCTACCTCAGCCGCTACAACGGCCAGGTGGTGGCGCCCCGGGCCATCCTCGACGCCATCCCCGGCGTGCGGCTCACCGAGATGGAGAAGCACGGCGAGGCCACCATGTGCTGCGGCGCCGGCGGCGGCCGCTTCTGGCTGGAGGAGCACCTGGGCAAGCGCGTCAACCACGAGCGCTTCGAGCAGGCCCTGGAGACCAAGGCCAGCACCATCGCCGTGGGCTGCCCCTTCTGCAACGTCATGCTGAGCAACGCGGCCGGCGAGACCGGGCACGAGGGCGTGGGCACCACCGATGTGCTCGAACTGGCGGCGAAGGCGCTGAGGTAGTTCCTGCTGCAAAATGGGGCGCCAGAGCGCCCCATTTTGCAGCGAGCCGGCTTTGCCGGCGAAGGACACTAGCGCTTCGCCTTCCCCAGCGACTTTTTGGTGAGCACCTGGTCGATGGTTACCAGGTCGACCAGCCCGGAAACGTTGTAGAGCGCGGGCAGGATCACTTCGGGCGGGTACTGGCGCCGCAACTGGGCCACCTTTTCGGTGCCGGCGCGGTAGGCCGGGAGGTACATCCGCCCGAGCAGCGGGTGGCGGCCCCACGCGCCAGAGAGCTTGTCGGCCCGTTCCTCGGAGCAGAGGTAGTCCTGGCGCAGCACGGATGCCACTTCCGCCTGGGGGCAGTCCTCTTTCCAGGTGAGCCAGGAGGACTGGTTCTTCGCGTCGTCCTGCAGGAGGGCGAGCAGCAGGCCGATCTTCAGGTCATCGTCCGGGAGGTCTTCGATCTCGGTGACGCCGAAGGCGATGAGGATGGCGTTGTTGGCGATCCCTTCGAAAAGAGCCGCGCCGCGCGTGTTCATGGTCAGCACAGTGGACTCGAAACCGAGCTTCCCCTGGACATAGAGCGCCTGGATCAGGGCCGAGTTGGTGACGTGACCGGGGACCACCTCGTGGCTGACCAGCTGCAGGAACTCCGGGACCGAGATCTGCAGTGCGGCATTGAGCTCGTAGGTGGCCTCGTACTGGGGGCTCCCGTTCTTGTTGCGGGCGCGCCCGATGTAATTCATCGAACCGGAGAACCAGGCGTTCTCGATGGGCAGGAAGCGGATGTTGGCCCGGGGGATGTCCCGCAGCTTCTTCGGCAGGTACGGCACCAGGTTCCGGGCCGTTCCGGCCTCCAACTGGGCGATGATGGCATCGGCGAGCTGGGGGATGCTCTTCTTCGGGACCAACCGCTCCGTGCGCCAGCCGTCAACGGCGGCAAGCAGGTCCGTGGGGGTGGCGACGGTGAAGCCCTGCCTGGCCAGCAGTGCCGCGAGCGCCTCGCGCTTGGCCTGGGGCTGGGACGGCTCCGGGGGCCTGCCCGTGGAGCCGAGTACGCAGCGATCGTAGGGGACCTTCTCTCCGCGACCGAGCAGTTCCTGGACCAGGTCCCACATGATGAGCAGGCACTGGCCGGTGCCGGTGAGGTAAGCACCGCGCAGGCCACCCATGCCCTCGCCAGCGCCGACCAGGGAACGGATGGCACCCTCCACATCGATGGCCTCAAGGTAGGCATCGATGGTGGCCATGTCGATGCTCTTGGCACCGACGCCGCCGCTTTCCCGCAGACGGGCCGCCGCCGGGTGGGTGTAGGCCTTGGGCAGCTTCTGGTCGGCAAACCAGGAGTCGGCGATGAAGCGCCCCGTGCCGGAGGGGTTCAGCACGTCGCCGCCCCAGAGGGTGTCGATGCCAAGGATGGCCTTGGCGCAGGTGCGGGCGAGGGTCTTTTCATTCATGGCGTTGGCTCCTGTCAAAACTCGTAGATGAAATAGCTCCCGCCGATCGTCGCGATGGGCCGGTAGGTTTTCAGCCAGTCCTTGTGGGCCCGCTCCCGAGCTTCGAGCTGCCCATAGACGAGGGTCTGGGTCGACAGGACATACAACCCTGGCATGGGAGTGCCATCCCACTCGGCCATCGGGATCGGCAGGCGCCGGATGCCGTAATACTCCGGAACATCCTCACCGAAGTTCGTCATCTTCACCACGGGATTACCGCGTCCGCGCAGATAGGCCGCGAGCCGGGGCAAGTTCTGTCCCGCATCGATGCTGGCATCATTCAGCCAGAGAATCCCCTGCTCGGGTCCCCCGATGAGCTCGTGAAAGTAGGCCATCTGGTCCGGGTGCGTGCGCAGACTCGAGGCCGCGTGCAGCAGCGCGAGGCCAGCCAGCAGCATGCGCGGCGTAAGAGAGACCCGCTCCAGTGCGAGCTTTCCAAGACCTCCGAAGGCCACGTAGAGAAGGGGGTAGACCGGCACGAGGTACCGGAAACCGAGGGGCAGTGACTTCCATGTCGTGAGCAGGAAGAACAGGAGCGCGGGCCCCAAGGTCACTCCGAGCATTACGGCTGACGCCCTGGCGCGGCCCCGCTGTTCCGCGCTGCCTCGTACCCACCGGGCCACTGAAAGGCTGAACCACCCGAGCACGGCCGCCGTGCATAGCAGTGTCGGCAGCGTGGACTTGATGAGGAAGGTGACGAGGAAATAGTCCCAGAATCCTTTGGCATCGAACTGACCCGCGAGATAGAACCGGAAGGTCGGCGGCACCGTGGCGTAGAGTCCAGCGATGCCGCGTGTGTAGAACCGCGGGTCGAGCGCGAAGCCGTACATGGCCCACAGCAGCGCCACCACGCCGGCTGTCAGCGTCGCGAGGTGCGCGGCCCGCCGCTTCCACGCCAGGCCGTTCAGTCCCAGCCATTCGCCAGGAACGAGCACGAGAGCGAACACGAAGGGCAGCACGAAGACCCCGGAATATTTGGTGCCGAGCGTGCAGGCGGTGGCCACAGTGAGCATCGCCAGCTGCCTCGCGTCCCTGCCGCGGAGATACCACCACAGATGGGCCACGCTGGCGATTCCGAATGCCGCGAGGGGCACGTCCATGTAGACGAACCGGGACCAGGTCACCTGCCCAGGGCAGAAGGCGCAAAACGCCAGGGACAGCAGTCCTGGCCAGCGTCCCCACATGGAGCGCGAGAGCAGAAAGACATACAGCGCCGCGAGCACGCCTAGGGCCATGAACGGGATGCGACCCACCAGCAGGATTTGGCGATAGCGGGGCTGGTTGGCGCGCCAGAACGATTCCATCATGCCGGATGTGTCGTGGGAATGGTAAGCGAGGGCGTCGTAACGGTTGCGGTCGAACTCGGGCGCCAGCGGTTTCAGGGTCACCCCGGTGAGTAGATGGCCCAGTGGGGTGTGATCGAGGGTCAGGCGCCGCAAGCCGGTGGCGACGTAGGTGACGCCGGCAGAAATATGGGCCTTCTCGTCGTAGGCCATCCCCGACTCCAACGAGCCGAGGAGAATCTGCAGGGCCAAGGCGAGCAGCAGGAGTGCGACAGCTACCGGTTCGTGGAGGGGCCTTGGAATCCGCAGGAACTTCGCCCATCCGGGAGTCTGGGGCAGCGTCGTCTCCATAGCCATCAGCCCCTTATACACCCGCCCGATGACACCGCAAAGTGAGCGGGCCTTGCACCTGACAGCCTTCGTCGGCGGGTGGCTCCAAGAATTTCAGCGCCTGGGCAGGATGTCTTTGAGCAGGTTCCGGGTCTCCCTCAGCATGGTCACGGTATCCTCCCACCCGAGACAGGCGTCTGTGACGGAGCAGCCGTAACGGAGGGTGGAGAGATCCTCAGGGATGGCCTGATTGCCTTCCACCAGGAAGCTCTCCACCATCACCCCGATGATGGATCGGTTGCCCTGCATGATCTGGTGGACACAATCCTGGAGGACCAGGGGCTGAAGGCGCGGGTTCTTGAGGCTGTTGGCGTGGGAGCAGTCCACCACGAGGTTTTCCGGCAGACCGGCTTTCCGGAGGGCGGCCTCGGCCAGGGAGACGCTGACGGTGTCGTAGTTGGGGCGACCGCTGCCGCCGCGCAGGACCAGGTGGCCGTGAGGATTTCCCCGGGTGCGGACAATGGCCGCCAGGCCCTGGTCATTGATGCCCAGGAAGCTGTGGGGGTGGGAGGCTGACAGAATCCCATTCACGGCCGCGCCCAGGTCGCCGTCGGTGGCGTTCTTGAAGCCGACGGGGGTGGAGAGGCCGCTGGACATCTCCCGGTGGGTCTGGGACTCGGAGGTCCGGGCACCGATGGCAGTCCAGGTGATGAGATCGCCCAGGTATTGGGGGGTGATGGGATCCAGGGCCTCGGTGGCCGCCGGCAGGCCGATTTCGCCGATGCGCAGCAGGAATTCCCTGGCCTTGCGCACGCCCTCCTCGATGTGGAAGGAGTCGTCCATCCGCGGGTCGTTGATGTAGCCCTTCCAGCCCACGGCGGTGCGGGGCTTCTCGAAGTAGACCCGCATGACCAGCAGCAGGGTGTCGGAAAGCTCGTCCGCGAGGGCCTTCAGGCGCCGGGCGTAATCGAGCCCAGCCACGGGGTCGTGGATGCTGCAGGGTCCCACCACCACCATGAGACGCGGGTCCTCCCGGGTCAGGATGCGCTGGAGGTCCCGGCGCCCCGCCGCGATGGTCTCGGCCACTTCGTCCGA
>CAIQPH010000227.1 GCA_903873655.1 uncultured Holophagaceae bacterium
AATGGAACGACCCGTTTAACCGTTCAAGGGTCCGAATCCTACCGTTCGGAGGATTTCTCGATTCCCCAAAGGGGATATGGCTATCGTCTTGGCCCAAATCCTTCCCAACCGCCCGTGCTGCAACAACCACCAACCAACAAAAACACACCCCCAGGGAACTGAGGTGATCACGACGAGGTGAAACATGCTGGCAGTCAGTTCATGGCAGTCCATGGGTCTTTGCCCTTCTTGGCCAGTTCGACTGACGAAGAGAATTGGTGATTGGATTAGAAGGGGCCGAAATTGGCGAAGGCCCTTATTGAACCGAGGCGGCTTGCTTTCGACCCTCATGATGATCGGTCTTGGTTTCGGTGGCTGGATACCAACTCATGCCCAGGGCTATCAGACCCAATTCGCCGCCGTGGCATTCGATCGCTCCAAGGGCCCCGCCACCTTCTCGGGCGACATCGCGAAAGTGGAAGGAGCCAGTGGGGCCTTGTCAGTGACAGTTCCACTTGGTCCGGGCCTCACCATCCGGAACCTGCACTTCACGCCCATCCAGTCCCTCGACGTTTCTCCACAGCTTGGGCAGACCAAGCTCAAAGTTCAGGACGTATTGTCCTATGGGCCTGATGGGACACCTTGGTATATATGGCAAGGTTACGAGACCACATGGAACTTCTTCGGCTCTGGTTCTGGTTCCCTAAGCCCGGGGCACTTTACTTTGAACCTCGGCTGGGATGTCACCAGCATCGTGAATTCGAGCTTTCGACTGCCCGGTGCCGGCGAAAGCATGGTGGGGTACCGCCCCGGCTCCAGCCAGATAAAGCCTGAAACGCTACCAGCACTGCTGCAGGTGTTCGGGTATCCCTCCAGTGTGGGGATCGCCTTGACCCCCTACAAATACCCTTACCCTGCGAATGCAGCCTATCCACAAACCCCCATGATCCTGGTGGGTGCGGGAGATGAGTTGATCCTGGGGCTGAACGGTCCAGATGGACCATCCGCACCCCTTCCAGATTTCCGACCTCAGTACGTGCTCTACCGGAACGGTGATCCGCTGAACCCATATAAGACAGGCACGCTCACTGGTCCCATGTCGGAAATTCCTCCAGGAAGTACTCTTCTCCCGGCGGTCATCCTGGTGGTGAAGGGTGATATCGCCTACGAATTCATTTTCGTGGCGGCCTCAGCCATACGCTTGGCCTTGCCCGCCGCAGTCAATCCAGAGCAGGACCCGCTCCTGGATATCTACCGTGCTACGCGGGCGGGGGCTTGCGACCGTCTTGTGCATGGCCACTTCATTCTGAACCGAATCCTGAACCGCTTCGGGGATGCCATCCGGTTCGCCTCCGAACCTGATGCCATGGGATACACCGCCACAGTGTGGGCGGCGGGCTCGCCCCTGGAATCGAGCGTCAAAGTGAGCTACGCAACCTCGACCACCATTCCAGACAGTGTTATGCCACTTGGGGCACGTACCTGGGGAGGCCCGCAACCAGCAGGGAGCACACCAGCTGGGTACGATGTGACTGTGGCCTATTCGGGGGTACGGGCATCTGACTATACCCTCCAGGTGGCTCGCACCTGGCAGAGTCCGCAACCGGAGGACAGGGACATGATTGGCCCTCAAGGGAGCCTTGTTGATCCGGGCTTCATGATTGTTCGCAATATTCAGCCGGTGTCGATTATCGAGGCATCGACTGCCTCCACTCTGGGGTTCCATTACGGTCTTCTATCTGCCCATGGCATCACAGTCTCCACGCTCCATCAGATCGATTTGCCCACCCGGTCCCTTTCTATCGCTTGGGGGAATCCCTATTCCTACCGAAGGAACCAAGCCTGCAACTGGGCCATACCTCTACCGATCGGTATGGCGGGGTTTGCTGGCTACATCGGGAATAGCAATGCACTCGAGACCGATGCCTTTGGTGTGGTCGGAATTGGCGAACAGGATTCAACAGGTCAGCAGCAAGGCAGTTTTCACCAGCGTGTGGTGCCGGACCCCGTCCTCACGATAGGAGACAATTCCTCCTGGAATTCGACAGACTTCTACGATGTGGCCACTCGGCAGGATGGGATCCAGGTGGCCACTCGGTACATCTCTCCCCTGAACAAGAGTGATCCTCAAGGGCAGCTATTGCAAAGCCTGGCCCACCTCAAGCACTTGCCTGTGGAGGCGCGTGAACTCCGCGTAGGGTCTTCGGGTCTGACGGATATCAAGGGCCCCACCACCTCGAGTGCTGCCTACCGCATCACGGTCTATGACAGATTCGACGTCCGGACCGCTGGAAACCCGATGGGCATAGTGGCGTATGCATCCATTCCCTATCCGACCCGGACTCAAGTCTGGGATGCGGAATCCGGCACCTTGACCATCACCGAAAAAACCGGCTGGGACTCTACTACCTTTGGTTGGGGCACTGAGACTACCTGGATATGTCAGGCCAAAACCCCGCAGTTTCTGGGTTCGATTCCAGAGGTCAGGAGTCTTGCCCAGCAGGGAATCAATGTACCAACTGATCCGCCTCTGACCATTCTTCACAAGCGTCAAGTCAATCGAATCTTTGATACGGATGTGGCATTTTGGCTGCTCAGCCGGGTGAAGACCGAAACGGACCAGGTCCTTCTGGACTCGACAAGCCATGGAACCATCGGCCTTGCACGGCCAACCCTAACAAGGACCTACGTCCCCAAGTTGAATAGGCTTCAAACCGAAACCCACGGGGATGCCTCCCTGCAAGTGACGACGCAATGGAACTACGCAGGGATCACCGGACAATCGGCTGCCAGCCCCACCAGTCTCGACCTCCTTTCCGGCCACACCGTTGCCCCTGAAGGGATCCAATCCTTCAACTACGACCCATGGGGGCATCTCAGTTTGATCCAGCAGAAGGGCGTCGACTGGAACGTCCAGGAAACCACTGACTCGGCCGGCGTGATCCAGGATCAAACAGATCCGAATGGTATCAAGACCAAGTACGTGCGGGACGACGTTGGGCGCCTCACAGGTATAGTTCCACCCTTGCCTGAATTGCCCACTTACTTCGATTGGAACCCAGACCATCGAGGTGTCACGGTCACTCACGGATTACAGAAAGTGATTTATAGGTATAACGCTTTCGGGAAATTGATTTTGCAGCAACGCTGGGATGGTTCAGGGAATCAGACTTGCAAGATGTGGGGATACGATGCTTATGGGAACGAATTGGGAGAAACGATCTGGCTGCAGGGGGCTGGAACGGAATCCAAATGGTACCTACCGAACTTTACGGGTGCTTATTCGGCGTATACCCCCGCCAGACTGACTTGTGGAGGTTGGGCACATAACGCTGATGGGGTCCGTTATTGTACTGGTTACATAACTATCCCTTCTTCCACCACGGTTCTCCCTGCCGCCTTCCTAGGGACGTCCTATACCTACGATGGACGTAATCGCATTGCATCAACCACGGACCCAAATGGAGTGATCACCAAGACTGTGTATTCCTCTGGGCCCACCGGGACCCAACGCACAGTGACTTTGGCACCCAATGATCCAAGCGTTGCCAGAACGACCATTCTCGATTCGGATGCAGTAGGTCGACTGATCCAGGTAACGGATGCATTTCATCAAGTCACCCAATATTTCTATGATGCCGGGAGCCGCATAACCTCTGTCATTCAGACAGACCCCGGAACGGGCGTGGTGCAGGTTCGAACCTGGAAATATGACCCATTGGGTCGTCTCACCACCCTCATTCAACCTGAAACCGGCACCACTTTGTTTTCGAACTTCACGGCCACCGGCAAGCCGATGATGGCAACTTACGCCTACGGTTCTGATTCCCCGATCACAGTTAGTGCCGTCCTTGATCCCTTGGACCGAGTGACCAAATTGACAAGCCAAGACGGGACAGTAAGTCAGGCTTTCCTATATGACCAGCAAGAATCTGATCATGGCTTCTCAAACCATCGTCTGATCAAGGCAACCGCAAAGGGTGTCGAGCGCTCCCTGGTGTACGGCGGGTTGAACGGGCGACTCTCAAAACTCACGCGCAGCATGGATGGAAATACTTGGACCCAGGGATTCGCCTATGACCCTCAATACGGTTTCCTATGCGGCCGAACCTATCCCGATGGTAAGAGCC
>CAIQPH010000228.1 GCA_903873655.1 uncultured Holophagaceae bacterium
CTTGGCGTCGCGCATGCACTTCTCGACGAGGTAGTCGCGGCTGTAGCCGTTGCCGCCAAGGATCTGCACGGCGTCGGTGGTGACTTCCATGGCGGTGTCTGTGGCAAAGGTCTTGGCGATGGCGCTCTGCTTGGAGTTCTTGATGCCGTTGTCGGTCAGCCAGGCGGCCTGCCAGGTGAGCAGGCGGCTGGCTTCGATCTTCTTGGCCATGTCCGCCAGCATGAAGCTGATGGCCTGATTGCTGAAGATGGGCTGGCCGAACTGAATGCGGGTCTTGGCGTACTGGAGTGCGATCTCGTAGGCGGCTCGGGCCACGCCGACACCTCCGGCGGCCACGGCGGCGCGAGTCTGATCCAAGGTCTTCATGGCGATGATGAAGCCCATGCCCTCCTTGCCGAGGATGTTCTCCGCGGGCACTTCGGCGTCGTTGAAGTAGAGTTCCACCTGGTTCGAGGCACGCTGGCCCATCTTGTCCAGGGCCTTGCCCACCACCAGGCCCGGTGTGTCGCGGGGGACGATGATGCAGCTGGTGCCGCGGGCTCCCTTGGTGGGATCGGTGCTGCAGAAGAGGGCGTACCAGTCCGCGTAGCCGCCGTTGGTGCAGTAGCACTTGGTGCCGTTGATGATGTACTTGTCGCCCTGCTTCTCGCCGCGGCAGCTCATGGCGCCGGCATCGGACCCGGCGTTGGGCTCGGACAGGGAGAAGGCGGCAAACTTGGGCTCTTCGGCCAGCATGCCCAGCCACTTCTTCTTCTGCTCGGGACTGCCGGCGACGAGGACCGGGGTCATGGCCAGGCCATTGGCCATGATGGAGGTGTAGAGGCCGGCGCAGCCCCAGGCCAGTTCCTCGCAGACGATGGCCTCATCCACCTGGCTGGCGCCGGGTCCGCCGCAGTCCTCGGGCACCAGCGCCTGCAGGTAGCCCTGATCCCAGGCCGCCTTGTAGACGTCCACGGCCCACTCGCCGGTCTCGTCGTACTTGCGGGCCACGGGCCGCATGATCTTCTCGGCGAAGGTGTGGGCGCGCTCTTTCTCGGCCAGCTGTTCAGGGGAAAGGGTGAATCCGAGCATGGAGACCTCTGCTGGTAAAGGGAGGGAAGGAGTGTGACGGGGAGGGCACTGGCATCCAGTCTATCGCCGAGTGGCCCAGCGCCAACGGTTGGAACCGCTGAGGCCGGATAGGATGACGCGGGTCACACCAGAGTAAACTCAGGTGTTGGGGTGACCGATGACCATCCGCTTGACCGACCTGGGGAAGACCGTCCTCGAGACCGAATACGCGGTCCGTGGGCCCATCGTCGCCCGGGCCGGGGAGTTGGAGAAGGCCGGCCGCGAGATCATCTACTGCAACATCGGGAACCCCCAGTCCCTCGGGCAGAAACCCCTGACGTGGAACCGTCAGATCCTCGCCCTCTGCGAGTATCCGGCGCTCATGGACCAGGCGCCCGGCCTGTTCCCCGAGGACGCGATCGAGGCCGCCAGATCGATCCTGGCCGGGACCAGGCACGGACTCGGCGCCTACAGCGAAAGCCGGGGCGTCCGCTGCATCCGCGAGGCCGTGGCCGAATTCATCCTGGAGCGGGACCACATCGGCGTGGATCCCGATGCCATTTTCCTCACCGACGGCGCCAGCAAAGGTGTGCAGACCATCCTGCACTTGCTCATCAGCGGGCCCCAGGACGGCATCATGGTACCGATCCCCCAGTACCCGCTGTATTCGGCCACCATCACGCTCTACGACGGGCGCATGGTGCCCTACTACCTGGACGAGGCCAACGGCTGGAAGCTGAGCCGGACCATGCTCGAAGCCTCGATGGCCCAGGCAGAGGCAGAAGGAACGCGGGTGAAGGCACTCTGCGTGATCAACCCCGGCAATCCCACGGGCGCGGTCCTGGACGAGGCCAACATCGCAATGGTCATCGACTTTGCGAAAGTCCACGGGCTGTCGATCCTGGCGGACGAGGTCTACCAGGAGAACATCTATCTGTCCGGTGACGAGTTTGTGTCCTTCGCCAAGGTGCTGCATCAGGTGGAAGCGAAGGACGTCTCGCTGTTCAGCTTCCATTCCTGCTCCAAGGGCTTCCTGGGTGAGTGTGGTGTGCGGGGCGGCTACTTCGAGTTCAGGAACGTGCCCGACGAGGTGGCCGAGCAGATCCTGAAGCTCCAGAGCGTGAGCCTCTGCGCCAACCTCCCTGGCCAGACCGCCACCTACGCCATGGTCCGTCCGCCGAAGCCCGGCATGCCTTCCTACCACCCATATGCAGCGGAGAAGGCCGCCGTCCTCGACACGCTCAAGCAGCGGGCCATCCTCCTGGCGGAAGGGCTCAACCGCATCGAGGGCATCACCTGCAATGTCATCGCCGGCGCCATGTACGCCTTCCCCAGAATCACCCTCCCGCCCGGACGCAGCGACTTCGACTACGCCATGGCCCTGCTGGAGCAGACCGGCATCTGCGTGGTCCCGGGCTCGGGCTTCGGCCAGGCGGAGGGCACCGCCCACTTCCGCACGACCATCCTGCCGCCCACGGAGAAACTCCAGAAGGTGGTGACCGCCCTGGGTGAGTTCCACCGGAATTACAGGTAGCCCCCTTCCTTCTGGAGTTCCCATGCGTCCAGAGCATCCCATTGTCCTCATCACAGGCGCCTCCAGCGGCTTCGGTGCGGCCACCGCCAAGCTGCTCGCCTCCCAGGGCTGCCACCTGGCCCTGGGCGCCCGGCGGGTGGAACGGGTGCAGGCCCTCGCCGATGAGCTCGTCCAGGCGCACGGCATCAAGGCCTTCGCCGGCCCAGTGGACACGCGGGACACGGCCAGTGTGAACGCCTTTGTGGCGTCGGCCGCGGCGACGCTCGGCGGACTCCATGTGTTGGTAGCCAACGCGGGTCTGGCCAGCGGCACCTACAAGATGTGGGAGACGCCGGACGAGGATCTGGAAGCCATGATGCGGACCAACATCGAAGGCGTCGTCAAGACCATCCGGGCGGGCCTGCCCCACCTCCGCCAGGCCGGCTGGGGCCACGTCTTCTTCATCGGCTCCACCGCCGGCCACCAGCCCTACGAAGGTGGCAGCGTCTACTGCGCCTCCAAGTTCGGGGTCAAGGCTATGGCCCACAGCCTGCGCCTGGAGCTGTGCGGCGAGCCGATCCGTGTGACCTCCGTGGATCCGGGCATGGCCGAAACCGAGTTTTCCAACGTGCGCATGAAGGACGACGAGAAGGTCAAGGCGGTCTACCAGGGCGTGACACCGCTGACGGCCCAGGACGTGGCCGAGTGCGTGCGCTGGTGCCTGATGCTGCCTGACCACGTGAACATCGATGAGTTGCTCGTGAAGTGCCGGGACCAGGCTTCCGTGTACAAGCTGCACCGGCGGAGCTAGGAAGAGAAGCTGGTCGCGGAAGGCGCGGAAGTAGGCGGAAGGCGCAGAAAATGGAATAGGAATTCTTCCGTGCCTTCTGTGGATTTTTCGCGTTTTCCGCGACCAGCTGTTCTTGGTCAGTCCCGGCTCAGCTTCAGCGCCAGGGGCAGGGCGGCGAGCATGGCGAGGGCGCCGAGTCCCCAGCCCAGGCGGTAGCCGTAGTGACCGATGGTCCAGCCGAGGCTGAAGCTGCCGAGGCCGATGCCGAGGTCGAAGGCGAAGAGTAGGGCGCCGAAGGCCGAGCCGCGTCGCTTGGGATCCACGGACTCCAGCAGCTTCGCGTTGATAAGGGTGTGCAACATGCTGTAGCCCGCGCCGTAGAGCAGGGCGGATACCACATGCCGCGGGGTGCCGCCGGGTAGCAGGGCCAGCAGAGCCAGGCCCGCGCAAGCCCCCAACAGCATCCCCGGGAGCTTGCGGATGGGACGCCGGCCGAAGCCGCGCTTGAGCATGACCAGGCGCATGATCACCATGCCCACGGCCATGAAGGAGAGGAAGGCCGAAGGCATCGGCATCCCCAGGGCCAGGCCCTCCTGGGCCGTGTAGCTGCCCAGGGCGCCGTAGCCCAGGGCCGAGCAGAACAGGATCAGGCAGGGCGCGACCACGGCAGCATCCGGCCACTTGAAGCCCGTCGCCCGGCCCTGCGGGTGGTCCTCGGGGAGGATGGTGCCCAGGGCGCCGAGCAGGAGGAACAGCGCCGCCAGGTTCCAGCCGATGGGTGCAAATCCCCACTTCTGGAAGATCCAGAGGCCCAATAGCGGGCCAACGATGACGCCGCCAGGGCTGGCCAGACCATAGAGGCTGAGGCCATCGGCCCGGCGATCCTCGGGCAGCACTTTGGCGAGAGAAGCCATGGTGGCCGTCAGCAGTCCCGACCAGACGATGCCATGGGGCACGGCCAGGAGGTAGAACCCCCAGCGGGTCGGCAGCAGGTTGTAGGCCCCCAGGAACCCCGCGAAGAGCAGGGAGGAAGCGATCACTAGACGGCGGTGCCCCACCCGGTCACCAAAGGGGCCCGTGAAGAGCGCGCCCACCGCGCTGCCTGCGGTGAACAGGCTCATGAACCGGCCGCTCTCAGCCAGGCTCGCGCCCAGTTCCCGCAGACGCAGGGGCACCGTGGGGAAGAGCTGGAACGCTGCAAAAAACGTGACGAAGGTGAGGGACCACACCAGGGCGAATTGCCGTGTCAGGAGCCGTGTGCGGGGTTCTGAAACATCCTTCATGCCTCCAGCATCGCATATGCTGGAGCAGTCATCCCGAGGTCCCCATGCAGCCGGAATCCTTCCATTCAGAAGTCGAGCGCATCAAGCAGGGCGGCGCCGCCAAGGCCCACGCGAAGAACTCGGAAACGGGCAAGCTCTTCGCCCGGGAGCGGATCCGCCTGCTGGCGGACGAGGGCAGCTTCGTGGAGGACGGTCTCTTCGCCAACGCGCTTGCGAAGGACCTGCCGGCGGACGGTGTCATTACGGGTACGGCCACGGTCGGGGGGCGGCCGGTGGCCCTGATGGCCAACGACAGCACCATCAAGGCCGGCAGCTGGGGCGCCCGCACGGTGGAGAAGATCATCCGGATCCAGGAGGTGGCCCTCCGCCTGAAAGTTCCCATGCTCTACCTGGTGGACAGCGCCGGGGCCCGCATCACGGACCAGCTCGACATGTTCCCGGGCCGGCGCCACGCCGGCACCATCTTCCACATGGAAGTGGCGCTGTCGGGCTTGGTGCCCCAGGTCTGCCTGCTCTTCGGTCCTTCCGCTGCGGGCGGCGCCTACATCCCGGCCTTCTGCGACGTGGTGATCATGGTGGAGGGCAATGCCAGCATGTACCTGGGTTCGCCCCGCATGGCGGAGATGGTCATCGGCGAGAAGATCAGCCTCGAGGACCTGGGCGGGGCGCGCATGCATTGCTCTGTGAGCGGCTGCGGCGACTTCCTCTGCAAGACCGAGCCCGAAGCCATCGCCCTCTGCCGCCAGTACCTTTCCTACTTTCCCCAGCACTGCGAAGACCCGCTCCCATTACTTCCGCCGAAGGCGGTCTCGCCCAAAGCGAAGGCTTTGGGCGCCATCGTCCCCCGGGACATCATGGCCCCCTTCCAGATGAAGGACTTCATCGAGGGTCTGGTGGACGAGGGCAGCTTCCTGGAAGTGAAGAAACTCTTTGCTGGCGAAATCATCACCGGGCTGGCCCGACTGGACGGGAAGCCCGTGGGCATCCTCGCCAACCAGCCCCGAGTTAAGGGCGGCGTGCTCTTCGTGGACAGTGCCGACAAGGCCACCCGCTTCATGACCCTCTGTGACGCGTTCGGCATTCCACTGGTCTTCCTCAGCGATGTGCCGGGCTTCATGATCGGCAGCGCCGTGGAGAAGCAGGGCATCATCCGCCACGGCGCCAAGATGATCAGCGCCATGGCCTCCTGCTCCACCCCCAGAATCTGTGTGGTGGTGCGCAAGGCCTACGGGGCGGGACTCTACGCCATGAGCGGGCCGGGCTTCGATCCCGACGCCACCCTCGCACTGCCCACCGCCAGCATCGCCGTCATGGGTGCCGAGGCCGCCGTGAATGCCGTCTTCGCCAACAAGATCGCCGAAAAGCCCGAAGAGGAGCGCATGGCCTATGTCCAGCAGCTTCGCGACGAGTACAACGAGGACATCAACCTGAAGAAGCTGGGCGCCGAGCTGCATGTGGACGCCATCGTCGACCCGGCCGACCTGCGTCAGGAACTCATCACCCGCCTGGCCCGCGCCCGACGGCGCGACATGTGGCCAAGCAAACGCCGGTCCGTCACGCCAGTCTGAATGGCTCAATCCCCGAGAGAGGGGTCCGCGTTGGGCCCAGCCAGTTTTCCCAGGGCAGATGCCAGTTCGGCGATCCGGTAGGGCTTCGAGAGCATCCCGATGGCGCCGAGGGAGCGGAGTTCCTGCACTTCCTCGTTCTCGCCGAACCCTGTGCAGACCAGGACTGGCACCTCCGGGTCGATCTGCTGCATCTGCTGGAAGGAGGCTCTCCCGCCCATGATTGGCATCTTTAGATCCAGCAGCACCGCAAAGAGGGTGGTGTGGTGTTCGCGAAAGCACTCGACCCCCTCTGCGCCGTTCCTGGCGGCCAGGACCGAATACCCCAGGGACTGGAGGGCGGAAGTGGCGGCCTCCCTCAGAAGATCCTCGTCTTCCACGAGCAGGACTTGTCCCTGGCCCCGGGTCCTCCCAGGACGGGAACCCGCCTTCGATAAGGGCAATTTTCCTTCTGGGAACAGCACCCTGAACCGGGTTCCCTTCCCGGGTGCGGAGTCCACTTCGATGCAGCCACCGTGGGAGTGGACGATGCCATAGACGGTGGACAGTCCGAGCCCCGTCCCGGATTTTCCATCTCGGTCCTTGGTGGTGAAAAATGGTTCGAAGATGCGCTGTTTGACCTCATCCGTCATGCCCATGCCCGTATCGGCCACCTGGATTTCCACATACCGGCCGGGCGGGAGCATCAGCTCCGCGGCTGCGGCCTCCTCCAGGCAATGGCTCCGGGATGAAATGCGGAGGACCCCAGGACCCGGTGTGGCCTCCAGTGCGTTGATGCAGAGGTTCAGGATCACCTGCTGGATCTGGGCCGGGTCCGCGTCGATGCTCGGGCAGTCCTCCATGGACACGGACACCTTCAGGTTGGGATCCATGCTCGGATGGATGATGACCAGGCACTCTTTCACGATGGCCCCGAGATCAGTGGCCTCAACGAGGTTCTTGCCCTTCCTACCGAACGCGAGCAGCTTGCGGGTCAGGTCGCTGGAGCGGGAGGCGGCCTTGAGAATGGACTGCAGGTAGCGCTTCCGGGTGGGATCCTGCTCGCCGTCCTGGAGCATCTCGGCGAAGCCCATGATGCCGCCCAGCATGTTGTTGAAGTCGTGGGCCACGCCACCCGCCAGGCTGCCAAGAGAGTCGAGGCGCTGGGCGTGCTGAAGCTGCTCCTGCATCCTTTCGCGTTCCTGCTGAGCCAATTTCCACTCGGTGATGTCCCTCAGGACCGTGAGCAGGTGCGGCACTCCGCCCATCTTGAAGACCCGGCCATGCACCATGGCTGTCCCGATCGATCCATCCTTGAGGTGGAACTGGGCCTCGAAGTTCTTGACCCTGCCCTCCCGGAGGATGGCCTGGATGTAGCGGGCCCGTTCCCCGAGATCCACCCACAGGTTGAAGTCCGTGGGGGTTCGCCCCACGACCGCGCTCTGCTCGAGGCCGGTGTAGTCGGTAAAACCGGCGCTCACCGCCACGAAGGTCTGGGTATCCATGCGCATGGTGATCGCCGCGTCCGGGAACATGTCGATCATCATGCGGAGGTTCGACTCACTCTCCTTCAGGGACTGCAGGCTCCTCCTGGATTCGGCCAGGGAGCGGTGCAGTTCACCGGAGAGCCGGTCCAGCACGATGGTGATGAAGAAGTACATGACCACCGTGCTGCCGAAGGTGCCGAAAGGTGGTATGGCCATGGGGCGAATGACGGCCGGGCCCATGAGTCCGTTCTCCCGGGCGACTCCCAGTGCCGAAATGAGGACGACGAGGCCGAACATCGCCCAGAGGGATCGGCGGCCGAGCAGCAGGGAGGCGATGGCGAGTGGAATGATCATTTCCCGGGTGAAGCCGAACCCGTAGGTCATGCCTCCGCTGATCATGGGAACGGCGACGTTCAGGAAGAGCGCAGCGGCCACGGTCCAAAGGGATGTGCGGTAGTGGCCGAACCGGATGAGAACGGTGGCAGTGGCCAGAAGGCAGGCGCTCAGGAAGAGCGTGGGAACTCCGCCCGGGGCGAGGTTTCCCGGGTCGC
This sequence comes from uncultured Holophagaceae bacterium, assembly GCA_903873655.1. Classification (GTDB taxonomy): domain Bacteria; phylum Acidobacteriota; class Holophagae; order Holophagales; family Holophagaceae; genus Geothrix. The sequence continues at coordinate 8,219 of CAIQPH010000228.1, forward strand.
CCAGTTTCAGCACGGCGCCAAGTGATAGGCCTGCTGCGCCCAGACCACCGATGACCTGGATGAAGACTGCATTTTCCCGGATGGAATCGTCCTCCAGCGGGACGTTTCTCAGCCACTGCAGGCAGGCGGACCAGACCGTCCCCATGCGGCCTGCGGTAGGCAGAGCGCCAGCACTTCGACTGAATCCAGCAGGGCTGTCTGGTCTGGTTGGCATTGCGGCTCTTGGGGCGAGAGGGTACCTCAGTGGGGCTATTCCGGGATCGGAAGATTACGATTTTTCCATGAATAATGCCTGAATCAGGAATTCAGTCTGGTCCGCGCCCTGACCGGGATGCAGGCTTCGAATAGGCGGCCTTGAGGAGGCTTTTCCCCACGCGCTCACGCCTTGCGCTATGCTGCCGGGGACTTTCCCGGAGGCAGGCATGTTCCGTCGCGTGGAGGACTTCAAGACCATCTGGCAGCAGGAGGCGGAGAAGACCCTGGCGGTCCTCGCGGCCATTCCTGACGCGGCGGCCCATCAGGCCGTGGACGCCCAGCATCGCGACCTGCGGCGTCTGGCCTGGCACCTGGTGGAAACGATCCTGGAGCTGCCCCAGAACCTGGGTCTCAAGGTGAAGGGCCCCGTGGGCCTCGGACCCGACGGCTTCATCGCTACGCCGCCACCGCCCACCATGGCCGAGATTTCAATTGCCTACCGGGCCGTAAGCGACTCGCTGCTGGACCACATGGGCAGTTGGAGCAACACCGAGCTGGGCCGGAATTTCAGCCTGTATGGCGAGACCTGGACCGGCGCCCTCGCGCTGTATGTCCTGGTTGGCCACCAGACCCACCACCGCGGCCAGATGACCGTCCTCATGCGCCAGGCCGGCCTCCAGGTGCCCAGCCTCTACGGCCCCACCAAGGAAGGCTGGGCGGAGTTCGGGCTGGACGCGCCCAGAGTCTGATACCGCTTGACTTCAGTTTGGGAGTTTCCATGAAGCGAGGACTCCGCCCATTAGCCGCAGGCTGCCTGCTGGCGATGGCCTCCTGCACCCGCCTTCCAGAAGGCATCACTCCGGTCCAGGCCTTCGAACTGAAGCACTATCTTGGTGAATGGCATGAAGTGGCTCGGCTGGATCACCGGTTCGAGCGGGGCCTGACCCAAGTCACGGCGATCTACAGCATGCGTGAAGATGGCAGCGTGAAGGTACTGAACCGGGGCTGGGACGCTACCACGACTCGATGGAAGGAGGCCGAAGGCAGGGCCGTCTTCATCGGTTCCAGCAGTGAGGGTCGGCTCAAGGTCTCGTTCTTCGGACCCTTCTATGGCGCCTACACGATCATCGCCCTGGACCCTGATCGCTACTCGATGGTCTGCGGACCGGACCGCTCCTTCTTCTGGATCCTGGCTCGGGAACCCAAACTGGACTCGAAAACCATGGAATTGCTTCTCAAGCAGGCGGGGAAACTGGGCTTCGCCACAGACAAGCTGCTCTACCCTTGAAGTCCAATTTCGCAATCGAGTCTCTTGGGTCGCAAGGGGTCCACCGCCCCGTTGTGCACCGCCGTTTCCGATCCGCCGACCCTAGAACCTCGCCCCCACCAGGATCTGGAAATCGAAGCCGCCACTGTCCTGCTCGGAGCTGACGCTGGTCTGGGTGTTCAGCTTGGCCCCCGGGCTGAGGGTGAGCCCCATGTTGTAGAAGAAGTGCCGACCCATGGTTCCGGTGAAGCCGCCGCCGAGGTAGGGGCTCGTGGTGCTGGCTTTTCCTACTTCTCCCGTGTACATGGACTTTTCTTCCTTGGACCAGCGGAGCACTGAGCCGCCCAGATACCACGTGCCCCAGGAGTCCGGACGAAACAGGTAGTTCACGAAGGGGCCGGCCTTGGTCTGCGTGGTTTCCGTGAGCTTGCGGCCAGTGAATGGGTCCCGGGAAGTGTCCATCCAGTGGACGTACTTGATGCCTGCCTGCCAATGGCTGAGCTTGGGGCGGAAATCCGCCTGCAAATCCAGACCGTCCTTCCCCAGGGTGAACAAGCCCACACCCGCCCGGAACTCCTGGGCCTGCAGGCAGGTGTTTCCAAGGGTCAACAACAGCAACGGCAAAAGGGACCGCCTCTTCATGGGCTCGCCTCCTCTGGTTCCTGCATGGGCAGGAGAAGTATAGGCCCCAGGAGAGCCATGAGAGTGAGTTGGTCGGGAACACCGACTACCCAAGGACAAGATGAATCGTCCTTGGGGCTGTGTGATGCTTGGACGACGTTAGACCTGATTCCGCTGAGGCATCCGTCCTTTCCGAAGGAGTCCGCCATGATCCTCTTCAATCCCAAGCAACTCCAGGCCGGGCATCCGGATCCCAAAATCAATGAGATCCTTCGCAAGACGGTGGCGTTTTTCGAAGGCAAGGGGAAGCGGCGCCTCAAGGAGGATGACCAAAACCGCGTGTGGTATGCGGATTTCCTGGACTTCGTGAAACGGGAGAAGGTCTTCGCCACCCTGCTCACGCCCGCGGGCCATGACGGTCCCGACTGCCGCTGGGACACCTCGCGGCTGTGTGTGTTCAACGAGGTGCTGGGCTTCTATGGTCTCTGCTACTGGTACACCTGGCAGGTGAGCATCCTGGGGCTGGGACCCATCTGGATGAGCGCCAATGAGCCCCTGAAGCGCAAAGCCGCAGCCCTGCTGGAAAAGGGTGCCATCTTCGCCTTCGGCCTTTCCGAGAAGGAGCATGGCGCCGACATCTACGGCACGGACATGCTGCTGGTACCTCAGGCGGATGGCACCTACCTTGCCCGAGGGGACAAGTACTACATCGGCAACGCCAACGAGGCGGCCATCGTTTCCACCTTCGGGCGGCTGCCGGAGAGCGGCGAATATGTCTTCTTCGCTGTGGATAGCCAGCACGAGCGCTTCGAGCTGGTGAAGAACATCACTGCCACCCAGTCCTACGTGGCGGAGTTCAACCTGAACGACTATCCGATCGGTCAAGAAGACATCCTGTCCCGGGGTGACGAGGCCTGGAACGCCTCGCTCAACACCGTGAACATCGGCAAGTACAACCTGGGCTGGGCCACCATCGGCATCTGCACCCACGCCTTCTACGAGGCCATCAACCACGCCTCCGGCCGCATCCTCTACGGCCAGCATGTGACGGACTTCCCCCACGTGAAGCAGATGTTCCTGGACGCCTATGCGCGGCTGGTGGCCATGAAACTCTTCGCCCTGCGGGCCGCAGACTACCTGCGCTCGGCATCGAAGGACGACCGCCGCTACCTGCTCTACAACCCCGTGGTGAAGATGAAGGTCACCACCCAGGGCGAACAGGTGATCGACCTGCTCTGGGATGTCATCGCCGCCAAGGGCTTCGAGAAGGACATGTACTTCGAAACGGCCGCGCGGGACATCCGGGCCCTGCCCAAGCTCGAGGGCACTGTGCACGTGAACATCGCGCTGATCGTGAAGTTCATGCAGAACTACTTCTTCAACCCGGCGGAGTACCCGGAAATCCCGCGCCGGCTGGATGCAGCCAACGATGACTTCCTCTTCGACCAGGGCCCCACCAAGGGGCTCGGCAAGATCCAGTTCCACGACTACCGGAAGGCCTACGCCAGCCGGGGCCTGCCCAACGTGCGGATCTTCAGCGAGCAGATCAAGGTCTTCCGCGACTTCCTGATGAAGGCCACACCCGATGCCGCGCAGCAGAAGGACATTGACTTCCTGCTGGCGGTGGGCGAGATCTTCACGCTGGTGGTCTACGGGCAACTGATCCTGGAGAACGCGACCCTGATGAACATCTCCGATGACCTGGTGGATCAGATCTTCGACTTCATGGTGCGGGACCTGTCGCGGTTCGCGCTTCAACTCCACGGCAAGCCCACCAGCACCGAGGCCCAGATGGCCTATTGCATAAGCCTGATACGGAAGGCGCACGTCGATGCAGACCGCAGCCAGCGGGTGCTGGAATCGGAGGTCTACAGCCAGGCGGGTGCCTACAGCATGGATGTCTGAAACCCTGCACGCTGAGTATGCTGCGTAAGGCCTTGGCCGAAGCATTGCAGGGTTGACCAGGCCACGGCGGCTACTATCATCAACAAGCCTGCATGAAGATGCAAAGGTTGGCTATGGCATCGGACCGGGGCGCGGCAGGGGAAGGTGGGCCAGTGGAACCAGGACGGGCGTGGTTGGCAAACTATCCGGAGAGCGTGGGCCACGAAGCCCGGCATTTTCCCTTCGAGAACCTCGGTCAGCTCGTCCGTCAGGCAGCGGAGCGCTTCGGTGACCGCAAGGCCGAGACCCTCGTTCTGCCCAATGGCATGGAGGCCTCGCTCAGTTTCAAGGAGGTCGACCGCCAGTCGGAGGCTTTCGCGTCTTACCTTCTGCATGGCCTCCAGTTGCAGGCAGGGACGCGGATCGCGATCCTGCTGCCCAACACCCTGGCCTATCCCATCTGCGCCTTCGGCGCCCTCAAGGCTGGGTGCGTCGTTGTCAACACCAACCCCCTCTACACGCCCCGGGAACTGGAACTCCAGCTCCAGGACAGCGGCGCCGAGGTGCTGGTGGCCCTCGACAACTTCGGTGACCGGGTGGGCCCCGTCGTTCCCAGGACCCGCGTGAAGACCATCGTGATGACCAGCATCGCGGATTTCTTTCCGCTGCTCGCCCGGACGGTCATCCAGACCAAGCTCAAGTTATCGGGCCTGGTGCCGCCCCTGGGCCAGCCCTGCACCCGCCTTCCCGAGGCGCTCAAACTAGGCTCCGCCCACCTTGCCAAGGGACGCAGCCTGCAGGACGCGCATGAGTATTCGAAGCCCACGCGCGAGAGCCTGGCACTGCTTCAGTACACCGGCGGCACGACCGGCACGAGCAAGGGCGCAATGCTCAGCCACGGCAACCTGCTCGCCAACCTGGAGCAGATCGCCGAGATCACGCAGGTCTACCTCACCTATGGCGAGGAGACCGTGCTGACGGTGCTGCCCATGTACCACGTCATCGCGTTCACCATCAACCTGCTCTTCGGCTTCCACTCCGGGAGCCACAGCGTCCTGGTCCCCAATCCAAGGCCCCTCAAGAACCTGCAACCGGCCCTCGAGAAACACGAGGTCACCTGGGCGACAGCGGTGAACACGCTACTCAAGGCGCTGCCCGAGGAAAGCTGGTTCGAGCCGCGGATGACCCGGAAGCTGCTGGGCGTGTTCGCGGGCGGCATGAAAACCCATCCCTCGGTACTGCAGCACTGGGAAGCTGTCACGGGCTGCCTGGTGATCGAAGGCTTTGGGCTCAGCGAGGCCAGCCCGCTGGTCACCTACAATGCCGCCGTTCGCTCTGGGGACAGGCTCAGGCGCACCATGCAGCAGATCGGTGGCGTGGGGCTCCCGCTGCCCGGCACGGATGTCCGCATCGTCGATGACGAGGGGCATGAGGTGCTCCCCGGGGGCCACGGCGAGATCCTGGTGCGGGGTCCCCAGGTCATGCAGGGCTACTGGAACCAGCCTGAAGAGACTGCCCGGACACTGCAGGATGGCTGGCTCTACACGGGCGACATCGGCTGCTTCGACGCGGAGGGCTACCTCGAGATCTCGGACCGCAAGAAGGACATGATCATCGTCAGCGGCTTCAACGTCTTCCCCAACGAGGTGGAGGCCTGCATCGCCCTGCATCCTGAGGTCGCGGATGTGGCGGTGGTGGGCGTTCCCAGCGAAGCCACCGGCGAGGCCGTGCGGGCCTTCATCGTGGCCCGCAGTGAACTCACGGTCGAGGAGATCCGCGCCCACTGCCGCAGCCTGATGGCGAACTACAAGGTACCGACCAGCATCCAGTTCCTGGCCGAGATTCCCAAGAATGCAGTGGGCAAGGCGCTCCGGCGGGAGCTGCGCGCCGCAGCCCGGGCCTGAGTCACTCCTGTCAGCATGGTCGTCAGCGATGCCAGGGTCAAAGCCGGGACGAGCCGGTCAGTCCAGCCCCAGTTTCCGTCGGAGCTTCCCCGCCAGTTCCCGGGCCTCGGGATGGCCGAACCCAGTGGCGGCGAGGCCGTAGGCGCCGGCGCAGAGGGCCACCAGGGGCAGCAGGCGCAGCGCCAGGGCCAGGCGGGTGAAGGCGTGGGGTGCGTCCAGGGTCAGGAGCCGCGCGCCGCCCCAGGCCAGCAGGCCCAGGAGAACGCAGGCGGCCAGGGCACGGGCGGTGGCGTTCAGCAAGGGCCCTAGATCCATGTCCGGCAGGCGGGGGCGCAGGCGCAGCAGGACGCCCGCCATACCCGCGAGGCTGGCCAAGCCGTTGGCCAGGGCCAGGCCGCCGGTGCCCAGGGGCTTCAGCAGGGCGAAGCTGAGGGCCACGTTCAGCAGCAGGGTGCCACCCGCCAGGGCCGCGGGACCGCGATAATCCTTTAGGGCGTAGAGGGCCTGGTTGCCCAGACGCTGGGCCGCCACAAAGACCAGGCCCACGGAGCCGAAGACCAGCGTGAGGGCGGTCCAGTCCGCGGCGGCGGGCGTGTAGGCGCCCGTGCGGAAGAGCAGGGCGCAGATGGGCCGGGAGAGCACGGCGAGGCCCACGGAGGCCGGCAGCACCAGCAGCGCCGAAGCAGAGATCGACTGCATGAGGCTGCGGTTCAGGGCGGGCCAGTCCCGGGCTTCGGCCTGGCGCGCCAGGGCGGGCAGGCTGGCGGTGGCCAGGCTCATGGCGAAGAGGCCCATCACCATCTCGCCCATCATGCCGCTGTTGTAGAGCACGATCTGGGCGCCGTTGGGCAGCTTGGAGGCGAGCATGGTGCTGACGAGGGCGTTGATGGGGTAGATGCCCGCCGCCAGCAGGCCCGGCCCCATGCGCTGGAGGGCCTTGCGCACCCAGGGATCCTTCAGGTGCAGGCCGAAGGCGAGGCCGAAGCCCTCTTTGCGGGTGGCTGGCAGCACCACCAGCAATTGCAGCACACCGCCCGCCAGGACGGCCAAGGCGCAGACGACAGCCACTGTCTCTAAAGGCACGGCCCCTTTTCGCTGGAGCACGCGCAGCGTGGTCCAGCCAAAGGCGATGAAGGCGAGGTTCCAGAAGATGGACACCGAGGCCGCGAGGGCGAAGCGGTGGCGGAGGTTCAGCAGGCCCGTGAACCCCGCCGTGAGGCTCACCAGGGCCAGGTAGGGGAACATGATGCGGCCCAAGCGGGCGGTGAGTTCACCCTGGATTGCGGGGCGTCCCAGGGTGAGCAGGTCCGCCAGCGGACCCATGAACAGCAGCACCAGGGCCACGCCCAGCAGCAGGATCGTCAGCAGGGTGCCGAGGAACCGGGCCGCCACGGCCTTCACGGCGGCCTCGCCCTCGGCGGCCTCGGCTTCGGAGAGGGTGGGTAGGAAGGCGGCGGTCATGGTGCCTTCCGCGGTGAACCGGCGCAACAGGTTGGGCAGGCGGAAGGCCACCGCATAGGCGTCCGCCGCCGCTCCCGCCCCCAGCACATGGCTGAGGAAGAAGGTCTGGGCCAGTCCGGTGAGGCGGCTCAGCAGTGTCATGAATGACACCACGGCCGCCGAACGCAGCAGGCTAGGCGGGCGGGGCGCTGGGCTCATGCCTTGGGCAGCTGTTCGAGGGATAGGGACATGGTCCGAGGATAGCGCAGCCACGCACCGGCCTCGGTGGTGCACTTCACCCACGTGGACCGGAAGCCCCCCACTGGTCTGGGACCTCCAGGACCCCGGATGGGTTACGCAGGGTAGGAGCGATCGCGGGCGGGAAGCGTTCTAAACTGCTCTTCTCCGGCCACGGAGCGCAGGGGGTCGTCATGAAGTGGGTCGTCTTCAACCAGAAGGGCGGGGTCGGAAAATCCACCATCGTCTGCAACCTGGCGGCCATCTCCGCGCAGCGGGGGCGGAAGACGCTGGTGGTGGACCTCGATCCCCAGGGCAACACCACCCAGTATCTGCTGGGGAAGGACGCCGCCGATAGCGTGGAGCCGCACCTGGGGACCTTCTTCGAGGAAACCCTCGGCCTCGGCCTGTTCCGGCGGGACATCCAGGAGATGATCCACAAAACGCCCTTCGAGAACCTCCACATCCTGCCGTCCAGTCCGGTGCTGGACGCGATCCACGGCAAGCTCGAGGCCAAGCACAAGATCATGAACCTGAGGTCGGCCCTGGCGAAACTGGAAGGCTATTCGAACGTCTTCCTGGACACGCCGCCCGGCCACGGGTTCTTCACGCTGTCGGCGCTCATCGCCGCGGACCGGTGTCTCATCCCCTACGACTGCGACGAGTTCTCCCGCCGGGCGCTCTACTCGCTGCTCGAGGACATCCGGGAGGTCAAGGAGGATCACAACCCGGACCTCGAAGTGGGGGGCATCATCGTGAACCAGTTCCAGTCCCGGGCCCTGCTGCCGCAGCAATTGGTGGATGAACTCATCAGCGAGGGGCTGCCGATCCTGAAGCCCTTCATCTCCGCCTCGGTGAAAGTGCGGGAGTCCCACCATGCCTCACGTCCGCTGATCGATCTGGATCCCTCCCACAAGCTCACGAAGGAATTCGAGGAGCTCTACCAGGTCATCGACAAAACCCGCAAATCAGCCCGGAGACTCTCAGCGGCTGGGACGAAGTAAGGTTCTCCCAGGGTGCCGGGCGGCCTGATCAAGGCCTGAACGGCGCCGGCAGCATCACCGGGTTGGCGGAGCTGCGGCGCACGATCCTGCGGCTCTGGAGATCGTATTTGTATAGCCAGGTGGTCTCTTCGAATTTGGCCTTGGTTGTCGAAAAGACCCGGGCATAGAGGTAGCTGCCGGCCTTGTCGATCCGGAGGTCCTCGGTGCGCTCGTTGGCGGCCAGGGGAATGCCGGAAGCCCCGGGATCAGACTGAATTGCTGGTGCGGGCTCATCGGAAAAATGGATGGAGATCGGCAGGGAACGATTGCGGGCGGTGATGCGGGCAAATCCACCTTGTTGCAAAGGCACTTTTTCTTCCCACTGCAGCACGTTCCCCTGCGGATCGACCAGAATTTGGGATTGGATGGAGTGGGCATCCAGAAAGGCCCGGGCCAGGAAGAGATCCGAGAATTTGGCGTAACCCACATACGCACCCAGTCCCATGAACAGCAGGACGAACGCAGTGAAGCTGACGAGGTAGGTCATGGGCTTGAAAGTCATCATTCCTTCATCCTGGCGAAAGGCGCACATTCCCGGCCTGATGCTAGTCTATCTGCCAATATCCTCCATCTTCAGCCCATGACCTTCGCCCCCGGCAACCGCCTCGGCCCTTGCGACATCCCGGAGCCGAGCAGAAATCAATGGCAAGCTGACCGGGATCCTCCTTCCAGAAGGTGCGCAACATGGCTATCGTCATGGGCGAAACACCCGCCATCCAGGAGGTCGTCATGATTCGCCGCTGTCTGGTGCTGTGTCTCGCCGTAACCTGCCTGCAGGCTGCACCCCTGCAAATCGCGAAGACCGGGAAGGGACCGGGCATCCTGCTGATCCACGGGCTGGGCGGCAACAAGGAGGTCTGGGCAGCGACGGCCGCCGAACTGTCGCGGGACCACACGGTGGTTGTGTGGACCTGCCCGGTAGCGGCGGCACGCCTGGTCCGGTGGTGGTGGATGGGCGCGCGGACCTCCGTGCGGTGGGGAAGGCATTGGCCGCGCTCGTGCGAAGGGAAGGCCTGGTCCCCTGCCTGGTCGTGGGGCATTCCATGGGAGCCCCCATCGGCGCCCTCACGATTCTCGAGGACCCCACCGCCTTCCGGGGGCTGGTACTGGCCGATGGGTTCCTGGGGGCCCTACCGGCAGAGCTCCTGGATCCCATGATCGTTGCACTCATGACGGATTCCCGCGGCGCCCTCAAGGCCTGGTTCGGGGATGAAGTGACCAGTCAGGCCCAGTTCGAACGCGTGTATGCCGAGTGTCTGCGCGTCCCCGTGCCGACCTTCCAGGCCTATGGGCGGAGCCTGACCCGGGATCCCCTTCAGGGCCGGCGCGGCGACCTGAAGCTGCCAATGCTCATGGTGGCGGCCGGACCTGCCGCTGCCGACCCTGCCAAGGCCCCGGATTACCTGGCCTTTCTGGGCCTGACCGGCCTGCCCAACCTGCGCGTGGTGAATTTCCCCAAGGCCAAGCACTGGGTGATGTGGGACATGCCGGAGGAGTTTCTCATCGCCGTCCGTGCCTTTGAGGCAGGGCTGGGGCGCTAAGTCAGACTTTTGGATCAGGGAATGGCTGAGGATCCTCGAACCCTATGGACCGAAGGTTCTCGAACGCTACAGTTCAATGCGCCTGGTGTTCCAAGGCTCAATGGGCGAAGCCTCGAGAAGGTCATTGCCCATGGGGCTGCGAGCGCCGGAACGAGTCCTTTGGATATTCCCATGGCAACTGTCCCGCTTGCCGACCCTCTTGCTGGTCATCTGGGCAAGCGGAGATCAACCCAGATCCCACCGGCATCAGGTAGACGAATGGCAGATGGTTCAGGGCGATCGTCAGTGCGATCGCCAAAATGTCGCGACGAATCGCTCCCAGATGATGGGCATGGGGGCATAGAAGATCCGCGTAGGCCCGAAGTGCTTTCTCCGATCAAAAAAGCGGGTCCGGCGGTCTGGCCCTTTGAGCTCGGTTTGAACGGGGGCAGGCCTGGAAAGCCCGCGTCGGTCGGGTCTTGCTGCCACCTGGCCCTCCTGTTGGAGCTACGTCAATGTTGTGCCTTCCTTTATACGCCGAGCAAAATTAAGGCCAAATTGCCAAGTTCATCGAGAAAAGCCCGAATGCCGATGAGGTTTGGCATGATCCAAGAAGGCCTATTGGCCATCTATGGAGTTACCCATGACCGCGAAAGAAGCAGCAAGCGAGGACGCTGGCACTCAGGACCGGTCGGCCTTTTCCAGACCTTGGGTCAAGCCCTTGTTGATCGCCTTGAGCCTCCTGGGCGGACTGGCGCTGAATGGCCTTATCATGGGTTTGGTTTTCCACTTCACCGTGACTGTGCCGACGGTGCGGGCCATCGAACGGGCCAGGCTATCCATCGAAGCAAGTGTTAACGCCCACACCAAGGAATTGGAGGATGTGGTGCGAACTATGGCGCCAAAGCCCGCATCATCGATTGAGCCGGTGACCGCAGTCCAGGAGACACCTCCACCCGCTGGGATGGTCCCGGTGAAACCGGTCCAACCTGAGCCTGTCATAAGAACACTTCCCCTGAACAAGGCGAAGCACAACCCAGACAGCCGCCCCAGCAAGCCCCAGCCACCCCCTGCCGATCCGAACAAATAGTGGATGGGTGGCCAAATCGGCGCCGATATTTCCACGATGGGACAAAGGTGGGACAACAACAGAAAAGCCACCGGATGATGATGGCCTGAGGGTTGTAATGATTGGAGCCGCCTACCCGAATCGAACGGGGCGAATTCGATGTGGGCCGCGGTTCAGGCCTGCAGGGCAGGCCTGAGAGCGGGGCCCCGCACGGGTGAGCATCGTCTAGAAGTAGGACCCGAGACCTTGCCAGCGGATCGCGTTCAGGGAGAAAGCAATCTGGGGAGGCAAGGGGATTCGGTTGATTGGAGCCGCCTACCCGAATCGAACGGGTGACCACCAGATTACAAAGCTGGAGCTCTACCGACTGAGCTAAGGCGGCGCAGGATCCAGTCTATCGGACTCCGCGGTGCTCCTGAACTGCGCAGAAGAAGGTGGTGGCCAACCTGATTGTTATTCTCAGCGGTGCGGGGGCCCGCTTGTGATAGCGCCGGTGCGCTATCTCTCGCGACCCGCATCCGCTTCGACCACCGGCTTCAGCTTCAGTTCTTCCAGGAAGGTCTCCATCCACTTGGTGGAGAAGGTGCCGGCGATGAAGTCTGGGTGGTCCATGACGCGCCGGTGTAGGGGGGCAGTGGTCTTGATGCCCTCGATCACCAGAGTGTCCAAGGCGCGGCGCATGCGGGCGATGGCCTCGGGGCGGTTGGCGCCGTAGGCGATGAGCTTGGCCACCATCGAATCGTAATGGGGCGGGATGACCGCATCTTGATGCATGGCGGTGTCTACACGGATGCCTGGGCCGCCGGGAAAATTCAGGGCAGTGATGCGGCCCGGGCTGGGCGTGAACTTGTAAGGGTCCTCCGCGTTGATCCGGCACTCGATGGCGTGGCCCCTCTGGACGACGTCCGCCTGAGTGAAGCTCAGCTTGTGGCCCGCGGCGATGCGCAGCTGCTCCTTCACGATGTCGATGCCGGTGACCAGTTCGGTGACGGGATGTTCCACCTGTACTCGGGTGTTCATCTCCATGAAGAAGAAATCGCCGCGCTTGTCGAGCAGGAACTCGATGGTGCCCGCATTGTAGTAGCCCACGGCTTTGGCGGCCTTGACGGCGGTGTCGCAGATGCGCTGGCGCAGGGCCGGGGCCAGGACTGCGCTGGGGCTTTCCTCGATGAGCTTCTGGTGGCGGCGCTGGATGGAGCACTCGCGTTCGCCCAGGTGCACCACGTTGCCGAAGAGGTCGCCCATGATCTGGACTTCGATGTGGCGGGGCTCAAGGAGGTATTTCTCCATGTAGACGCTGTCGTCGCTGAAAGCGTTTTTCGCCTCGTGGCGGGCGGTGTTGTAGAGGTCCGGCAGTTCCTCGGGTGTGTTGACGATGCGCATGCCGCGGCCGCCGCCGCCGGCGCTGGCCTTGACGATGACCGGGTAGCCGATCTTCTCGCCCCAGGCCAGGGCGTCCTCGACGTTCTCGACGATGCCGTCGCTGCCGGGCATGAGCGGCACCCCGGCGGCCAGCATGGTGGCCTTGGCCTGGGACTTGTTGCCCATCATCCGGATGATCTCGGCGTTGGGGCCGATGAAGACGATCCCGCAGGCGTGGCACACGTCCACGAAGTGCGGGTTCTCGCTCAGGAAGCCGTAGCCGGGGTGGATCGCCTCGGCCCCGGTCACTTCCGCGGCGGCGATCACCTGGGGGATGTTCAGGTAGGACTTGCCGCTGGCGGCCGGGCCGATGCAGATGTCCTCGTCGGCGAAGCGCACGTGCAGGGCATTGCGGTCGGCTTCGGAATAGACCGCCACGGTCTGGACGCCCAGCTCCTTGCAGGCCAGGATCACCCGCAGGGCGATCTCGCCCCGGTTGGCGATCAGGATCTTCTTGAAGGGCGGTTCACCGTTCCTGGCCGCGGCTTTCTGTTTGGAGGGGGGGCGCCTGAGAGGGGTCAAGGCGCTAGCGCACCCGCACGGCGAAGAGGCGCTCGCC
>CAIQPH010000229.1 GCA_903873655.1 uncultured Holophagaceae bacterium
CACTCAAGCCGCCACCGGAACCAACCCAATCCCCGTGGCCAGTGGTACCACCATTGCCGCTTTGATGGGCTCCAGCGGCTTCACTTTCAACGGAGTTCTTTACACACCGAGTAACGGTAGTTTTTCAGTCATCAGTGGGGTGAATACATATGTTGCCAATGCACCTGTCAGCGGGCAGGTCTTCTACATGGTGTTTTTCGAACTCAACGGAAATGTCTATGAAGGGTTCCTTTACAAAGCCAACACCTCGGTCAACGACTGCACAAAAATGAACCAGGCGGCTGCACTGAGCATTCAGGTGGCCTTGACGTTCTAGTCCTAATCGGCGTTCTCGACTGAGGAAACCCAGATCACCTAACATCCCATTCCTACCGGAGGCAGCATGTTCACTTCAACGAGCAGGCGCGTTCAGCGCGGACTCCTCCTGGCCGCCACCCTCCTGGCTGTCGGCTGCATTTCTCCCAAGAGCTACGTCGATCCTGTGCTGCCAAAGGTCGAGGCCTCGACGATCAAGCGAGACGATCCCAAGGTCGTGGTTCTGGAGGTTCAATTCTTTCGGAAGGGGGAACGGCTGCCCAAGGCTGACGCCCAAGTCCGAGATCAAGTGCGCCTCCAACTGCTTGCTTCGGGGGCCTTGAAAGAAGTCCTGTTGTCTCCTGACCCCACGAAGCTGCTGCTGAAAGTGGACCTGGACAATGTGGGTGATACGGGAGCCGCTGTCGCCAAAGGAATCGGAACTGGCCTTACTTTTGGCTTGGTGGGAAGCATGGTCACCGATGGCTATGTCTTTACCGCGACGATGAATCGCGTTGGCCTTCCGCCCATCCAGAAGGTCTACAAACACGCCATTCACACAACTGTCGGTAACAAAAGTGGCCCAGAAGGACTGGAGCCTCTTTCGCTCACCGTTGCGTTCAATCGTGTGGTGGAAGGACTTGTTCTTAACCTGATCAAGGATCTTCAAGCTGAAGGCGCCCTCTAACTCGAATCAGAAGGAGGTCCTAATGCACCATAAGTCCCAAGTTCTGCTCCTGGGCACCCTCATCGTTCTGAGCGCCCCCATGGTCTGTCGGGCCCAGGGACCCACGCAGACTGGCTTCTGGGTTGCGGGAGACATGGGCTACGGATCAGCCACCATCCGCACTGATGCTTCCTCGCACAGCAGCGGCGGGCTCAGCATGGGGCTGGAAGGAGGCTACGCCTTCAATTCCACCTTTGCCGTGGGTCTGCGTTTGAGCGGGTGCTCCCTGGAAGCATCGAATCTGAATGACCCCACCAAGGGCGAGAGCCTCTCCCTGTTCTCGGCCATGGTGCGCGTGTTCCCCGTAACCGGACAGGGGTTTTTCCTAAGGGGCGGTGCCGGTTCCCTGCGCTACACCAACAACCATCCCATGGAGTTCGACGGCAACGGCATTGGCTTGTTTCTTGGCGCCGGTTACGAATTCCCCGTTTCGAACCACCTTCGCCTCGCCCCGGTGGTGGATTACACCTGGGGCAAGCTCGACGATGTAAACAATGCCCTCGCGACCATTCATGATCGTCGCAGCAAGTTCATTTCTTTCGGGGTCAGCCTGAAGTTCATGTGAGGCCCTTGGTCGGACCGCCCTCGCCTGCGCCGTAAGGAGGCGTCGGTCTAGTCCTTCTCCTGCACACCCAACCCCGCGCCTTGCAGGTGGCGCGGCAGCGGAGCCGCTCCCTGGGCACTGAACGGCGCTCCGGGACCAGGCCTGGGAGGCGCGGGCCGAGTGCCGGCAGGCTCCTGGAGGGCCTTCATCTGCTCAGCGGTGGCGAAGCGTTCCAGGCGTGAAAGCTGCTCGGCATTCGGAAATCCTTCGTAGCGGACCCGGCGCGGTCCCCAGATCGCCACGGCCTCGCCGCGCAGTTCCTGAATGCGGGGGAGGGTCTGCCGCGCGAAGAGGCCCAGCGGCTCGCCGTTCTTGGCCGCGAAGGCGATGAGATCCGTCTCCGGCAGCAGCACGGGGGCGCCCTCGGTCCAGAGGGCCATGGAGAGGGGCTTGCCCTGGCTGGTCTTGACGATGGAGAACGGGGCCGCGGTCCCCAGGGTCGGATCGAGATCCTGCTCCTGGGCGCGCAGGGCCTCGAGCAGGTCCATGTACTTCAGCTCCCGCTGGGGCGAGGACATGGGGTGCGGGTCCTGGAGCCGGGCGGTCATCAGCTGATCGCCGATGCGCTCGATCACCGCCAGTTGCAGGGGCTGGGCCCCGGACTTGAGGCTGCGCCCCACCTCGTCCATGAGCTTGGGCAGCAGGATCTGGGGCACCGCCAGCAGCGTGTCGGCCGCCGGAATGGCGAGAAAGGGATTCTGACCCTTGAAAAGACCCTGCCAGAGCTCTGGCAGTAGCAGCCGCGCGGCATCGTGGCCATCGCGCCAGGGACTGCGGTAGGCCCCTGAGGGCAGGCGTTCGAACCCACCCTCACTCCGGTGGAGAAGGTGCTCCAGGGCCACTTCCAGCACGTCATCGGCCGACTGGTCCCAGAGCGTCAGCCAGGCGGCGGGCATCACCACCTCGCCCACACGGATGCGCTGGCTTAGCCCGTCGATGAACCCCCGGCTCCAGCAGTCCTCCCGCTCGGCCAGCCAGG
>CAIQPH010000230.1 GCA_903873655.1 uncultured Holophagaceae bacterium
CGGCTTGCTGTTGATCAGGTCGTGGGCCTGCACCGGATTGTTGGGATCCTGCGCGATGCTGAACTTCTCCTTGATGGCCCGCTGCACGCGCACGAGGCCGACGCGGAAGCCGTTCTCCAGCAGTTCACCCACGGACCGCACGCGGCGGTTGCCCAGGTGGTCGATGTCGTCGGCCCGGACGGGAGCGATTTCGCCGATGTCCTGGCGGGTGGTGTCGTACTTCTTCAGGCGCAGGAGGTAGTGGATGGTCTTGATGAAGTCATCGGTCCCGAGGGTGCGGGCCTCGAGATCCGCCTTCACACCCAGCTTGGCATTGATCTTGTGCCGACCGACCTTGCTCAGATCGTACTTCTGGGGGTCGAAGAACATGCCGAAGAGCAGCTTCCGGCTGGATTCCATGGTAGCGGGCTCGCCGGGACGAATCTTCTTGAAGAGTTCCTTGGCGGCCTCTTCGCTGTCCTCGGTGTGGTCCTTGGCCAGGGTCTCCGAGAAGACCTTGCCGGTGGCGTCGGCCTCAGGGAAGCACACGTCGAATGAGTGGATGTCGTTGGCCAGAAACATCTCGAGGTGGGTCTGGAGGAAGGGCTCATTGGCCTCCATGAGCACTTCGCCGGTGTTCATGTTCACGATGTCCTGCAGCAGGAAGGCTCCGTCGAGCATTTCGCGGGACACGGGCACGTCCTTGATCCCGGCCTTCTCCAGGTGCTCGAGGATCCGGCGGGTGATCTTCTTCTCCTTGGCCAGGACCACTTCCTTGGTCTTGGGATGCTTCACGTCCTCCTCGGTCTTCTTGCCCTGGAGATGGTCGCCCACGGCGACCGTCAGCTTGCCCTTCTTCAGGAAGAAGGTGGCGGGGGTGTAGAAGAAGCGCAGCATGCCCTCGTTCGAGGCCAGCTTTTCGTCGAAGAGTCCCAGGGCGCGCATGAAGGTGGAGCCGAGGAACTTGCGCTTGCGGTCGATGCGGGCGTAGAAAAGGCCCTTGGCGTCCAGCTCGAACTCGATCCAGGAGCCGCGGTAGGGGATGATCTGGGCGCTGTAGAGGCTCTTGTCGGAGGCGATGCTGAAGAAGACACCGGGGCTGCGGTGCAGCTGGCTCACGATCACGCGCTCTGTGCCGTTAATGATGAAGGTGCCGCGGTCGGTCATGATCGGCAGGTCGCCGAAGTAGACTTCAGAATCCTGGCTCTGCTTGAAGCGGCGGTTGCCCTTGTCATCCTTGTCGAACTGGTTGAGGCGCACGCGGATCTTGAGGGGGGCGGCCATGGTGGAGCCGCGCTCCACGCATTCGTCCATGCCCATCTTCTGCTTCATCGCGACGGGCTCTTGGCACACATCACAGATGGTCGCAGCGTTCTTGTTGCGGCTGCCGCACTTGGGGCAGTCCACCGTGGGATCCTTCGGGTGGTCCGACACGATGCTGTGGCCGCAGTGCTTGCACTGGGTGCGCAGATGATCGAGGCCCAGGTACTTCTCGCACTTGCAGGCCCAGTGGCCTACGGTGTAGTCGAGGAACTCGACTTCGAGGTTGGAGTCGCTGCCGTCGGGGTTCTTGCCGTTGTGCACGGGGAACATGGACTCGAACACGGCCTTGAGGCCGCGCGTTTCCCGCTCGCTGTGCAGCAGGTTCATCTGGAGGAATTCGTCGTAGCTCCGCTTCTGGATGTCGATCAGGTTCGGAATGGGAACCAGGGACCGGATCTTGGAGAAGTTGTGGCGCTGGCGGTAGATGTTCTGCTGAACACTCATGGTTCGCTCCAGGTAAAGTTGGCGGAACCTGCTATGGACGGCACGCAGCACGGCATTTCACAGCTGCGGGCCCTGAGCAAAGACGGCTTTGTCCCAGAGCCGCGGCCCCGGGATGGAATCACATGCGATGGTGCGGGAAACCCCAATACAGACCGACGACCACCCTTCCACGCGACTGTGGAAGGTACGGCCCAGAAACGAGGATGGCGCTGCGACGGCGGGCGTTTGGCAACCGGGGCCTTTTTTGAGGCGGTCCGACCGGGAATCCGGACGGAAGGAATAATCGTACCACATCCAGACAGAACCGCAAAGCGTAAGGTGCGAGACACACCCCACGCTTTGCGTTAATACTGTGATATAAGCTACTTGATCTCGACCTTGGCGCCGGCGGCTTCGAGCTTTTCCTTGATCTTGGCGGCCTCGTCCTTAGCCACACCTTCCTTGACGGCCTTGGGAGCGCCGTCAACCAGGTCCTTGGCTTCCTTGAGACCCAGGCCGGAAACGATCTCGCGAACGGCCTTGATGACGTTCAGCTTGTTGGCACCGGCTTCAAGCAGCATGACGTTGAACTCAGTCTGCTCTTCGACGACGGCGGCCGGAGCGGCACCGCCAGCGGCGGGAGCGGCGGCAGCAGCGGCGGAAACGCCGAAGCGGTCCTCGAGGGCCTTGACCAGATTGGCCAGGTCGAGCACGGTCATGGTTTCGATTTCAGCGATGAGCTGATCGGCAGTGAGAGCCATGATGGCCTCCTAAAAATTCGAAAATGGGGTTTTAGATTCGGGGTTGAGGTGCTACTCGCCGGCCTTCTGCTTGCGGATGCCATCGAGGGCGACCGCCAAACCGGAGATGGGATACTGCATGAGGAAGAGCAACTTGGCGATGAGGACATCGCGACTGGGCAACTCGGCGAGCACCTGAAGCTGCTTGGCATCGAACAGCTTGCCATCCATGACGCCGGCCTTGAAGGTCGCCGCCGGATTGTCCTTCAGGAAGCTGTTGATGGCCTTGGCCATGGCGACGACATCGGTCGTGGTCGTGGCGATGGCACTGGAGCCCTTGAAGGAACCGCCCAGGGCTTCGAAGGAGGTATCCTTCACGGCCAGGCGGAGCAGGGTGTTCTTGCTGACCCGATACTGGGCCTTGCTCTCGCGGATGCCCTTGCGGAAGGCCGTGTCCTTGTCGACCACGAGGCCCTTGAATTGGATCACCACAGCCGAGGTGGCTGTCGAGAAGGTGTCCTTGAGTACGGCAACTTCGGCATATTTCTTGGTCTTTTCCATGGCCAGCCTCCTACTTCTCAACAGTGGTGTTGAGGGTGACCGAAGGGCCCATCGTGGAGGCGATGTACATCGTCTTCACGTACTTGCCCTTGGCGGTGGCGGGCTTGGCCTTGTGGACCGCATCGATGAGCGCCTTGGCGTTCTCTTCGAGCTTCTCAACACCAAAGGAGAGCTTGCCGACGGGCGCGTGGATGATGCCGGTCTTGTCGACCCGGTATTCCACCTTGCCAGCCTTGATCTCCTTGATGGCCTTGATCACGTCGAAGGTGACGGTGCCGGTCTTGGGGTTGGGCATGAGGCCTCGGGGTCCGAG
>CAIQPH010000231.1 GCA_903873655.1 uncultured Holophagaceae bacterium
CTTCACACCGTGGATCTCCTGGTAGGGTTCGTGGCCCTTCCCGGCGAGCAGCAGAAGGTCACCCGGGCGGCAGTCCGCGAGGGACAGACGCACGGATTCGCGGCGGTCGGCGTTCCGGTGATACCGCGTAAAGTCAGTTCGGATCGCCTCTGGAATGCCTGGCGCGGCGTCATCCAGGATGCCCTCGGGATCCTCGGTACGCGGGTTGTCGCTGGTGTGCCAGAGCACATCAGCATTTGAAGCGACGGCGGCGGCCATGAGGGGACGCTTGGTTCGGTCGCGGTCCCCGCCGCAGCCGAAGAGCACATGCAGCCTTCCGCCTGGCGGCAGCAGGCGCCTGCCTTCCGTCAGCAGCTTCTCCAGGGCATCCGGCGTGTGGGCATAGTCCACCATCACGCCAAAGGGCTGGCCACAATCCACGCGCTCCAGGCGGCCGGGAGCACCCGTCACCTTCGGCACCGCGGGCACGAGCCGGTTCAGGTTGAAACCGGCCTCGGCACAGGCGGCCAGAGCGGCCAGCAGGTTGTAGGCGTTGAAGCGGCCCAGCAGAGGGCTGTCCACATCGAAATCACCCTGGAGGCCCTGCAGGCGGAAGCGGGTGCCCGTGGGGCCCAGCACCAGGTCCGTGGCCCGATAGTCGGCCACGCTGTCGATGGCATAGCCCCAGCACCGGCCTCCCTCCAGCAGGCGGCGGCCGTAGGGATCATCCACGTTCACCAGGAAGCGTTCGCTCTGGGTCTTCAGACGGGCCTTCGCCTGGAAGTAGGCCTCCAGGCTGCCGTGGTAGTCGAGGTGGTCCTGGGTAAGGTTGGTGAACACGCCCACCTTGAACAGCGCACCGTGGAGCCGGCCGAGGCAGAGGGCATGGCTGCTCACCTCCACGGCCGAGGCCGCGTCCCCTGCGTCGACGCTGCGGTGCAGCCACCGGTAGAAGGCCGGGCTCTCTGGCGTCGTGCGGACGGCTTCCTCTTCCAAATCGCCCGCCGCATTCAGCACCGTGCCGATCAGGCCGCAACCGATCCCCGCGCCGCGGAGCAGCTGGCGGATCAGGGTGGTGGTGGTGGTCTTGCCATTGGTGCCCGTCACGCCAATCACCGCCAGCCGCTCGTCGGGCGTGCCGTGCAGTCGCCGCGCCATCTCGGCCATGCGCAGGCGGGGATCGGCCAGGAAGCTGCAGGCCGCTACTTGCTCTGGCGTATTCACGCCAGAGTTAGAAATGATGGCAACGGCCCCATTCGCAAGTGCCTGAGGCACGAAATCAGCGCCATCGGCCTTCTCGCCTTTGAGTGCCAGGAAGGCCCAGCCGGGCCGCACTTCGCGGCTGTCGCTGGTGAGATCCAGTACCTCGACATCCGGGCCGGATTGCCGCACGGCCATTCCATCGATGAGTGAGTCAAGGTTCATGGCACGCCTGCCTTGATCACGACGATGGAGCCGGGCTCCAGGGAAGCTCCCGCCTCGGGGCTCTGCCCCACCACCACCGTGGCCGTCGTGCCTGGCGCGGCTTCGACTTTCGGAGTTCCGCCCACCAAGACCACGCGGTGGATGGCGGCCTTGAGGCTCAGGCCCTTGAGGTCGGGCACCCTGCCCCGCTCCACATGCACGGCGGCCTCGTCGGTCTCGCTCACCGGCCAGTCCCGCAGGGACAGCTTCAGGTCGGCCTCGCGGTCCCGGTCCGGGGAGGTCTCACGGAAGCGCTGGATGCCGTCGCCGATCCGCTTGAAGAGCGGCGCGGCCACATCGCCTCCGGTGGTGTCACCAGCGGGGTCGTCGAGCATCACCAGCACACCGAACTGGGGCTTGTCCGCCGGGAAGAAGCCCAGGAAGGAGGCGAAGTGGCGCTTGGGATCGTACTTGCCGTTGATGAGTTTCCGGCTGGTGCCGGTCTTGCCGAAAGCCTCCACGCCATTGTCGAGCTTGGCCCGCTTGCCCGTGCCCTCGGTGATCACGCCCTTGAGCGTCTCCTTCATCAGGTTCGCGGTCTCCTCGCTCAGCACCTGTCCGCGCACGGTGGGCTTGAATTCCTTGAGCAGGAGGCCCTTGTCGTTGTAGATGCGCTGCACGAGGATGGGCTGCATGAGCTTGCCGCCATTGGCCAGGACGCAGCCGGCCATGAGGACCTGCAGCGGGGTGGCACTAAGACCGTAGCCGTAGGAGAAGGTGTACTGGGTGGGCACGCTCCAGCGGTCCGGCGCAATCAGGCGGCCTGGACTCTCGCCAGGGAAGTTCAGACCCGTGGCATCCCCGAAGCCGAACTTGCGCAGGTATTGGTAGTGGATGGCGGGATCGAGGCGTGTACCGATCTTGGCCGCGCCGACATTGGAACTCTGCCAGAGCACCTCCTCGAAGGAGAGCACGCCATGGTGGTGGGTGTCCGTGATGGGCGGCGCTTTCGCGCTGTATTGCCAGCGCCCGCCCAGGCAGTCGATCCGCTCCCCCAGCCGGACTTTGCGCTCCTCCAGAGCGATGGAAGCCGTGAAGATCTTCATGGTGGAGCCCGGTTCATAGACATCCTCCACGGGGTGCACCTTGCGGGCCGCCTTTTGCCGCTCCATCTCACGGCGCAGATCCTCGCGCTCTCCAGCTGACAGCTCAGACTCGGTTCGGTTGCGGTACTTCTTGGGCAGGATGTGATTCGGATCGAAGGTAGGCGACCCGGCCATGGCCAGGATCTCGCCGGTCTGGGGGTCCACCACCACCGCATAGGCCGTATGCGGCCGGGAGAGGCGCATGCCCTCCTCCAATGCGTCCTCGACGATGTGCTGGATGGAGGCATCGATGCTGAGCTGCAGCGAGGCGCCATTCACGGGCACCTGGCTGTAGTTCTCCTGGAAGATGAGCAGCTTGCCGTGGGCATCCCGGGGCGCGATGAGCTCCCCCTTCAGGCCCGCCAACTGCCGGTCGTAGGTCTGCTCGATACCCAGTTGGCCCAGCCCGTCGATGTTCGTGAAGCCGATGATCTGCGCGGCCAGGCTCCCGCGGGGATAGAAGCGCTGGCTTTCCGGTTGGAACTCGATGCCGTCCAGGTCCAGGGCGCGGATGGCGGCGACCTTCAATGGCGGCAGGTGGCGTTCCAGATAGACGAAGGTCTTCTTCCGCAGCAGCTTCTCCAACACCTGCCCCTTCGTCTGTTCCAGGATGGGCGCCAGCTTCGCCGCCACGTCGGTGGCGGCCTTGCGGTCGGGATTGCCCCACTGGCGCTCCTCGCCGCGACCGGCCTTGTAGTCCGGGTAGAACACGCGGGGATCGGCGAAGAGGCTCTCCACCCTGATCGAGATGGCCAGGGGTTCGCCGCGGCGGTCCCGCAGCTCGCCCCGGATGGGCGGTACCGGCACGATGGTCGTGTGCTGCTGCTCGGCTTTGGCCTGATAGCGCTTGTGCTCGACCCCCTGCAGCCAGAGCAGCCGCAGCAGGATGAGCAGGGCCCAGAAGGCCATGCCCCCCATGATCCAGGGCAGGCGCCGGTCCAGCAGGTCCTGGGGATCCTGCCGGCCCAGGAGGCGTCGGGACGCGCGGGGTTCAGTGGCGAAGCGGAGGGGCACAGGGGAGCCGAGGCTGGTTGTAGCGGTGATGCGGGCCTGCGGCCCACGACTTCATAGTGTACTGGGCTTCGGGCCTTAGGCTTCAGGCTTCAGGCTTCAGGAAAGCATCCTGGTGGTTCCAATGAGGCACAGCAAGCCGTGAACGGGTTCCTCAGACGGAACAGCCCGCTCCAGGAGCCTGAGGCCCGGAGCCTGGAGCCTGCACCCTATAGCCCCTCTGACGACACGGGGCGCAGCTTCGCGATGCGCTGGTCCTCGGTCGTGAAGGCACGCTGGATCAGATGGCCCTGCTTCCGCGGCTGCAGCCCGGCCTTCTGGACATAGACTTGGACCTCCTCGTCCCGCTGGTAGCGGCTGCGCTCGAGCATGAGCTTGCGCTGAAGTTCCTCTTCCCTGTGGATGCGCTCCTTGATGTCGCTCATGGCGTAACTCAGGCGCGTGCTCTGGATCTTCAGATAGGCGAGGGTGCCGAGGGGCATGGCCAGGGCCAGCACCAGCAGGAGCATCCGGAGGATCCCCTCGCTCTCGACGATCCGGCCGGGAGCGGCAGCGTTCGGCAGGGTTCCAGCGGCCATGGGGACCTCTTCAGAGAAGGCGTTCCGCCACGCGCAGGCGGGCGGACCGGGAAGGTGGATTGGTGGCGGCTTCGGCCTCGCTGGGCGCGATGCCGCCGGCATGAATGAGTTTCAATACCTTCGGGAGTTCAGTCGGTGCGGTGCGGCCCGGCCCGTCATAGATGCCCGCGAGGCGGCGCAGGGTCTGCTTGACGATGCGATCCTCCAGGCTGTGGAAGCTGATGACCGCAAGGCGTCCGCCAGGGCGCAGGACAGCCACGGCGGCTTCCAGCGACGCGGCTAGGCGGTCCAGTTCGCCGTTCACGGCGATGCGGATGGCCTGGAAGGTCCGGGTGGCCGGATCGCTGTGCCCTTTCCGCTTGGCGGGCTCCCGGGGGATCACGGTGTAGATGGCCCTGGCCAGATCCTGGGTGGTGTCCAGCCGCCCTTCGCGTAGGGCCCGGAGGATAGCCCTGGCGATGGGGCGGCTGGCTCGCTCCTCACCGTACTGGTAGATGGCGTCCGCCAGACTCTCATCGGTCTGTTCGGCGATCCAGGTCCGGGCCGAGAGGCCGTGCTCGGGGTCCATGCGCATGTCGAGGGGTCCCGCGTCCCGGAAGCTGAAGCCCCGCTCGGGGGTGCGCAGCTGGAGGGTGGACACGCCAAGGTCGGCCAGGATGGCGTCGAAGCCCTCCGGGGCCTTGGCGGCACGCCAGGCGAGGAAATCCAGGTCGTTCCAGAGGTCCTCGTAGGCGCAGGCCAGGATGCTGAGGCGGGGATCGCCACCCAGCCGCTGGGCAGCCAGAGTCCGGGCCTCGGGATCCCGGTCCACGCCCAGGTACCGGGCCTCGGCATCCGCGCGGGTCAGCAGCGCCTCCGCGTGGCCGCCCAACCCCAGCGTGAGGTCGAGGACCCGCGCAGCCGGAGGCAGCATCAGGTTGTCCAGGACTTCCTGCAGCAACACCGGAACGTGCGTGGGAATCTGAGCCGTCATCATCAGATCCCCAGATCCGCTAGTTGCGCCAGGTCATCGGCGCCCAGGGGTTCCGCCGCCAGGCGCCGCTCGAAGCCTGCCTTGTTCCAGATGGCCAGGTGGTCCATCTGCCCCAGCACCGCGACCTCGCCCGTCAGCTGGGCCGCCTCGCGGAGGATGGGCGGGATGACGAAGCGGCCCTGGGCGTCGGGCTCCACTTCGCTGCCGTAGTAGGCGGTCGTCTCCAGGAACTTGCGCTTGGCCGGGCTGGTCGAAGGCAAGGCGGCCAGGCGCGCCTCGATACCCTCCCAGATGGGCATGGGGTAGAGCCGGGCTGACCGGCCATCCAGGGACGTGAGGTAGTGCCGCAGGGCTCCGCCCCCCTCGCCCAGGGCGAAGGCCTCCAACTCGGCCTTGAAGGAGGAGGGGAGTTTGAGACGTCCCTTCTCATCCACCGTGGCCGGTGAGTTCCCGCGAAGTCGCAGCACCGGTAGCGCCTTTCAATCACCTGCCCAGGAGAGGCCACCGGATAGAAGCTGGACCATTTAAGTCCATTTCAAGCCACTTTTCTCCACTGAGTTCCACCTCCAAGTCTATTAACACCAAGGAAGTCAACAAGTGGAAATAAAAACGAAAAAGACACGCATATGCGAATGTCAATTCGGCCAAATGCGACTGCTTTCGGAGACGACATGGCCACGGCCACGTCGCATGAATACAATCGATTCACAGTCCAGGAATTACCGACGGTTCAATCTCACGAAGGTGAATCCCTGGGTTTCCCAACAAGGAAGAACGCCATGAAGCCCGTCGTCGAGAAGCAGGTTGGTCCCGATTTGATGCTCTATGACGGGGAGGCCGATTCCGTCCATATCCTGAATCCTGCCGCCCAGATGATCTACGAGATGCATCGAAAGGGGCTCAGTGTGGAGGAGGTCGCCGCAGCCTTGCGGGCAGCCTTCGAGGTCCCGACTAGTCAGGCCCTTGAGGAGGACATTCGCAGGGCTATCCAGGACATGGCCGGCCGAGATCTCCTCTGATCAGTAGTGCCCCAGGCTGCCCGTTCGCCTTCCCCGGCGCACGGCCCAAAGAAAAGTCAGGCCGCTCAGAGGCAACCCCACCAGACTCCAGATTCCCAGAATATAAAGAGACCCCTCGATGCCGTGCAGGCTCCTCCCCAGAAGCAGGGTTCCGCGCAGGGCCTCCAGGCAGTGCGTCATGGGGACCCACGCGGATACGCTCTGGAGCCACTGAGGAAGTACCGTGCAAGGAAAGTACACACCCCCTAGGAGAGACGATGAGATCGTCAGGAGCCAAGCCACAGGGTTGCCTTTCTTGAAGACCACGCAATAGCTTGCCGTGAGAATGCCGATGCTGGAGAAGGTCGCGGCGGAAAGCCCCAGCACGAGCGCCAATTGAGGGAGTTGTCCCACAGACAGCCGGAAGACGCCCATCAAAGCTCCGGCCAGCAGAAAAATCACGATGTGGAAGGTGTTGAGGACAAACGAGAACAGCACCGATCCGGCAAGATAGACAGGAACGGGGACTGGACAGACCAGGACCGCCTCGAAAGTGCCCATCATCTGGGCCTCCCGGAGCTGGCCGGAGAAGGTGTTCAAGGCGATGAAGAGATAGTGCTGGACGGCGATGCCCGTGAGCACGAAGGGAAAGTAGCTGCCGCCGTATTTCTGCAAGCTCTGGACGGGAAGCCCAGTGAACATGCGTGATAGGAACAGAAAGAGCACGAACACGTGGAAGGATCCGAGGAGTTGCATCAGGAAGGCGAGTTTGTAGCTCGCTTCGTGCCTGAGGTCCCGCAGGAGCATGGCCCAGATCACCTGCATCATGGCGCTACGGCCTGTCGGGGGTTCCGGATGAAGTGCCGGAACAGGGCGGCCGACTTGGGAGTGCCCTCGACGCCATGGGTTTGGCAGAGGTGGTCGGCGGTTCCCTGGATGACCAGGCGGCCCTGGTGAAGAATCGCCATTTCGTCTGCCACGGCCTCCACCTCGCCCAGATTGTGGGTGGCCAGCAGGATGGTCTTGCCCTGAACATGCGCGAGCCCGCGCAGCAGGTCCCAGACGTGGTGCGCCAGGTCGGGGCTGAGGCTCCTGGTGGGTTCGTCGAGCAGGAGAACCGGAGGGTCGTGGAGCAGGCTTCGAACCATGGCCAGCGATTGTTTCATCCCCGAAGACAACTCGGCAAAGCGCTTCTCCGCATGTTGGCTAAGCCCGAAGGTCTCCAGAAGGGGCATGGACTGAGCGCGGAATCCGGTCCTGCGCATTCCCTGAAGCGAGGCGAAAAATTCCAGATTCTGGAGCACCGTCAACCGGCCGTGGAAGCTGCGCTCCTCCGCGGGTGCATAGCCGATGCTCCGCCTGCACTCCATGGGAGCTTTGGAAACATCATGGCCGAGCACCTTGGCCGTTCCCGCAGAGGGAGTCAGCAGGGTCGCCAGGATCTTCATCAGGGTGGTCTTCCCAGCTCCATTGCTGCCCACCAGAGCCACGACGGAACCCCGCCGGACCCTCAAGTCCACCTCTGCGAGCGCCTCCCGGGGGCCGAAGCTCCGGGATAGCCCCAGGCACTCAATGCCCAAGTCGCCGCTGCACATGCTGGATGGTTCCACGAAGACCTTGGAGAAGCCTGGCTAAGGGATGGACAAAATATAGAAGGGGAAGGATAAAACGGTTCCTGGTTTGATATTCGTGGACAAGTTTCGAGGCTGGAGGAAAGAAGAGATCTCTCAGATAGCGCGCCTTGTCCGGAAAATCACCCACATGGCGGACCGCTCGAATCATTGAAATGTACCCGGAAACCGTGCGCTTTGAATTACCCATTACCGCTGCTTGCATTACGGTATTCATTAGGGCGGCGATGCTTCGGGTCGATGCTTCGTCATCCAGGCCTGGTTCACCCCCCCAGGGTTCTCCGATCAACCTGAACACGCGAGCGCAGTCCTGTTCCAGCCCGAGACGCTGTGCCTGGAGGACAAGGGTCTGGGGATTCAGGACTGTTCGGTGAATGCGTAGTGCCTCTCGGATATCAGCGAACCAGTACAAGTTGAAGGCCTGCTCTTTTAGGTGCTTGCTGAGATGGGAAGCCAAGTGAATCAACTGATGGCAAGGATCCAGGCTGCGCACCTTCAAGCCGTCCCACTCAGATATCACCGCATTGGCCCAGAGGGCTTCCTGCAGCCAGGTATCATCCACGACGGAACGGGAGAGCAGGTGGTAATGGACTTCAATTCGGCAGATATCAGGGAACCACCAGGGGGCTGAATGGTTGAGCTTTTCAATCACGGACACCTGCACGGGGCTCAGCACTGATTCACGGCCTGTAAGGCTGTTGGCCCGGAAGCCTCCCATGCCTTCGAGAATCTTCTGTAGGGCTGGCTCATCTTCCTTGCGGCAAAGGAGGTCCAGATCATTCATCGGTCGGAGACCCATATCGCCGTAAACCCATTTCGCCAAGAGGGCGCCCTTGAGGAGGATTACATCGATCCCAGCCTCCTGGGCTTTCAGGAGAAAGCGCCGGAGTAGCCCAAGCATGCGGAGGTTCTTCAAGGAAGTGTAATAGTAGGCCTTGCCCAGGGCTGCCCTGACCTCTTCCGGCACCAGCTTCGCCAGGGGTGGTCGAGAGAAGTGATGGTGCAGCAGTGGGAGCAGGCCGAACTGGGTCCCTTGTTTCAAGAGAGAAGGCCATTGGAATCCTTCCTCCAGGATTACGCCCATCCGGGCCTCCTGGGCCTCGGACAACATAAGCCGGGTGGCCAGGATCAACACCTCCTGCTCCCTGGAGGGACTGTTCCCTTGATTCATCGTGGGAGGCTTCACGACCCCTTCCTTCCGTAGGAATTGCCTGCGCACCCAGCTCGCCCTCTCCATTGCGGAGCAGAAACCCCAGGCCCATAAACCGTGAATTCGGTTCCTGGCAAGGCCCGCCCCTTTAAGGAGTTGTCGCTTGTTCATTCCCCGTTCCACCCAGACCACCCTGCCCACCAATGCGTCTGGATTGACCCAGCCATGGCCCAGTAGGTTGTCCCCCTTCTGGCGCATGCAGTAGACCCCGGATTGCGTTGCTCGACCAAGATAGCGATGAACGATCAGGCGACCATCCTGGAGGAAGGCGATGATGTCGCCTGTCTTTAACTGGTTTGGTGAGACGGTTCCCACCTGGACTATGTCGCCAGCCTTTAGGAACGGCTCCATGCTCGTCCCCTGGATCTCGATCCTGGATTCCCTGCCTGCTTCCAGGAGACCCTTCAGGGTATGGATGGCTTCCTCGCGCGTCATTTCGGCAGCTTGACGCGGGTGGCGGGGTCCCCGATGAGGGTGAAGGTCCGGAGCAGATCGGCAGTGGCCCCATCCTTGTATGCCGCCACCTTGGCCTGGGTGCAGATGGCTCCGATGGCGGCATTGCCCCCACCACCGAAGAACAAGCTGAGGAAGTGGGTACCCAGCAGGTTGTGCTCCCATTCATAGCCGAGACCACTGGAGCCGAAGGCAGCGATGGCTCCCCGGCCCTGGGCACCGACCACGGATTCGGCCAGACTATATTCGCCAGGCATGGCAAACCAGGCGTTTTCGCAATTCAGCATGAGCATGCAAGTTAGCTGACTGGCGTTGTTCAAAAGTGGAATATAGCTGGCGTTAAAGACCTGCTCACCGGCCCAATCGGTGACATCCCCGTGCCCAACGTAGGTGGTAAGCACTGTGCCCTGATTTATGGCGGAGACGATGTCTAGGGTGCATTGGGTGAAATTCGTGTATTGGCTCAAGAAGATCTTCTTGGCGGTCACATTGGTAGGGAGGAGCATCGCGAAGCTTTCACAATCGGTCTGGAATGTGGGACTGTTGTTGTCCGCTACGAAAAGCGAGTTGGGTGTTACTGCGTTTGTTGCGCCCTCGTATTGGAGAATTTTCTGGACCACCTGAGTGACCTGCCCCGGGTTGGCAGAGGGAAGGCGACCGATCTGCATGCTGGGAATCTGGTCGATACCATCCAAAGCCACGAACCAGTTGTCGTCAGGAGTGAGCCCAAGCTGATCAGTTATGGAGAGGTGGGCTGGGACTTGGCTCAGCTTTCCGGTTCCCATCCGATTGCGGTAGTCGAAGGTGGCATCTCCCAAGAGCAGTACATAAGTCGGGGCGGGTTTGATCCAGTTCTGACTGGCGTAACCCAGAAACGATTTGATGGAATCGGGCACCGGGAATCCGTAGCCAAATTCGTTATAGATATCCTCCACGGCCACGGCTTTTACTTGGAGTCCCTGGCTCTTGCGGAGGTCGCAGAGCGGCTGGGCAGCCTGAAGAAAGGCACGAGGTGTGATGAGAACGTAATCAGCGGCATTGCTAGCATTGTCGAGAAGGCCTGGTTGCCAAGTTGACATGCTGGAGGGTGTTTGGACCAGATTTGGCGAAAGCGCGAAATAGGTCTTTGGGTTTGGGGAAGGATCCTGAAACAGGATGTGGAAGGTGCCGCCAGCGTCTGCACCAATGGAAGGCGCTATGTAAACAGCATTATTGGGGTTCGTCACATCCAGCAGGAGAGTATCCACTCCCGGAAAGCCCCCCACCTCGACCTGCGAACTATTAGCCGGGATCGTGAAAGCCAGTTGTCCTCCGACGGCTTGCAGGGGTCTCCAATATTGAACTTCGAAAAAATTCAAAAGCACCGTATCCACCAAGGCTCCTGTATCTCCCGGAAGCGTCAGAGTGAGGGTGTTGGTACCAACAGTGAGAACTCCAGGCGGTAGTGGAATGGTCTGGATTTCTTCCGTAATCCCCGTCCATGCCAGATTCGCCACCTGAGTCCCGTTGATGCTGAGGGTCACATGGTGATCGGGGGAGACAGTTCCGGAGGATGTCCTTCCATAGAGGCAGACTTTTATAGAGGATGCACCATTAGCCTCGGATAAGCCTGCCAACTGGAACGGAAAATCCTGTGAGGAGGGAGCTGTCAGTCTTTGCCAAAACCAGGCGTCAGCAACTGGTGCCCCAGGTGTGAGACCCCACATGAAGTTGTTTTGTTCCTGATGAAGGGTGTCAAAAAAAACCTTCGTTGGAACCGTATTACTTGCTGCAGAGCTGTTACGGGTTCCCATGGGTGAGGGGATTCCCCCTCCCGCCGACAACCAATAGACATTGGTGCCGGTATATTGAGTATTCATGGCTGTCGCGAAAAATTCGATGTAGTCACCACTACCCAACGTCTGGCCGTTTGCGCTCGCAACATGGAGTGCCACCGGTTGTCCCTGGTTCATGAGTTGGAGGGTGTTAATACCAAGAGAGCCGTTTACGAAGCCTGAATTCTGCAGGTCTTGAAAGTTCACGCGGACGAGGCCTTGATCTTGCACCTCCATCCTGAGAGCGGCAGGAAGAGTAATAACAGCAACAGGGCCCGGAGTTGAACTTCCCCCACCGCATGCCGTTAAAAGAACAGCAAATAACAGGACAATCACCAGCCAACGGTGGAAGGGGAATAGAGAGCTGGTCTTCAATTGAGTTCCTTCGGTTTTAGAAGTTCTTGGACCAGGTACAGGCGGCGCGCCCGAGGGCCAGGGGTCAGTCGATAACAGGCTACTCCGGAAAGCAGCGCCCCGATGTGGCTCAGGAGCGCACCCGGCCTAATGGAACCGGGCCGCTCATCACCGATAAGGGAATGTTTCAGTTCCCGCAGGAGAAAGAAGGCGGCCTCATGGGTAGGGAATGGAACCAGAGTCGGCTCCTTCGAGAAATCTGGTTCGGCATCCGAAAGGGTGTAGGCATGCCAGCATGCCTCACGATGTTGCTGTAATAAATTTTTCATCCGCCGAGTGTACCCTTCCCTGCGGGGATAGCGGACCAACCATTGCCTACGCACCTTGAGTATTTCTGTTCCTTCTAGGCTTCGGATGGCTTCCACGAGGGGCCCCTCAAGCCCTTCCCGCAATTCCATCCGGACGAGGCCGATCCCCATTTCCTTGGAGTTCGCCCCAGCATCAAGGCAGACCAGCCATTTCAATGGGAGGGGATGGGTCTCCATGGGGAAGCTTCTGCCATCCAAGGGAAATAGAACCTTGCCGCTCCGTTGATTCATGGATTCCTGACCCGGCTGTTCCCGCACCCACAGGCTTCTCGGAAAAGGGTGGGCCAGACCCGATTCTCGGTGGAGTGGGCAGAAATCATCGGAAAGGAAGGAGTACCCTGCTTCCAGAAGTGACAAGGTCAGAGTGGTCTTACCTGCTCCGGAAGGTCCAGAGATGGCCAGAGCCCCATCCGGCGTTCCCACCACAGCGGCGTGGAGAATGGTGAAGGCTTCCACTCGATCCATTAAGAGCTGGGCGATAGATAAGGAGGCCATCCGATCCGGTGACAGATGGCCCTCCAGGGCTACCTGGCGGCCGTCCACCTCCATGTATGCGCCCTCCCCATCGCCCCCGGGCTCGAAGCGTATGGAAAGCCTCTGCCCTGTCTCCAAAGCGGGAACCGCAAACCGATGGTAATCCTGGTGGAAAACATCCAGGAATGAATCCTGGGTGGACTGGATCTCGAAGCCCACATCAAGAATCTGATACGTTCGCGTGGTCACGGTTCAGGACGTCGGGTCCGACGGCGGTGCCGAAATGGCCAAGATGTCATTGAAAGCCCGTGGGTAGGCCCTTTGACGGTAGGAGCAGAATTCATCCACATCCCAAAATGTGCCCGTCTCGTTCACAGCCATGGCCATGCAACCGGCCTGGCAGAAGTTCTTCCATATGCAGGGAGCGCATCGGGGAATCTCTAATTTGCGGCGGGTCTTGATGGCATGCAGCTTGGCCATGGCTTCCCCATGCACGAGGTCGTGGAGGGAGGACTCGAGCACACTGCCTAAAAGGCATTCCTTCCGGTTCAGGACGGCGCAGGGAAATGCCTCTCCCGAGGCCTCGACGAACATTGTGCTGCCCACGGAACACACCAAGTCACCCCCGTTCCCTTCTGGCGACTGGTTCAAGGTGAACCCGTTGAGTCCGCAGCTCAACTCCACGCCCTTGGGGAGATCGGTGTGGTTTGTCAGGAACCTGTCGAAGATGGCCTCGTAGGCCGGGACATCCAGGCTCTCGCCCGTGCAGGCCCAGGTTTCCTGGGCACGCCCCTCCTTACGCAGCGGGAGGAACCGAAGGGTTTTGACGCCCAACTTGGCCGCGAGGTGGAGGATCTCCAGCAGCACATTCTTGTTCGTCCTCTGAATAGTCGTGGCGAGGATGATCCGGTCCCCAAGCCCCGCCTCCTGTAACTGCCGGATGCCTCGTAGGGCGCCTTCAAAGGCCCTTGGCCCCCGAATGGCATCGTGGGTCGCCGCCGTGGGACCATCTAGACTGATCTGGAAGTAGGGATCCAACTGCTGGGAAAATAGACGGGCCCACTGGGCGTCAATAAGCGTGCCGTTAGTGCAAAATTGTACCCTGATGCGTTTCCCGACCCGAGCGACCACATCCTTCAAACCCCGATATAACAGCGGTTCGCCACCACTTAGAGTGAGGGTTCGACCGCCGCCCTCAACCAGTTCATCGATAAGCCGAAGCACTCTGGGCAGGGGCAGTTCCTTACAAGCGGGAAAAGCGCCGTAGCAGTGCGTGCAGGCAAGATTGCAGCGCTCGGTGAGCACCAGCATGAGA
>CAIQPH010000232.1 GCA_903873655.1 uncultured Holophagaceae bacterium
GGGTCCCGACTTCGCTGACTGCCCCGCAGCCTGCTCCACCACCTGGCGGTCTCGTGGCAAAGCCTCCTCGTGGGGTCCCGACGTAGCAGAGGACATCAAGTCCTCTGCTACGTCACCCCACGGTCGGCTACATATTACGCCGGTACTGCCCGCCTACTTCGTAGAGGGCCTGGCTGATCTGGCCGAGGCTGCAGACTTTGGCGGCGTCGAGGAGGGCTTCGAAGAGGTTGCCGTTGGCGCGGGCGACTTCCTTGAGCCGGCCCAGGAAGGCCGGTGCCCGGTCGGCGTTGCGGGCGTGGAAGGCCTCCAGGTTCACGATCTGCTGCTGCTTCTCGGCTTCGGAGCTGCGGATCAGCTCGGGCGTGCCCGGATCGGCAGGGTGGGGATTCAGGAAGGTGTTCACCCCGACGATGGGCAACTCGCCGCTGTGCTTCAGGTGCTCGTAGTACATGGACTCTTCCTGGATCTTGCCCCGCTGGTACATGGTTTCCATGGCCCCCAACACGCCGCCCCGGTCGGCGATGCGGCGGAATTCCAGCAGGACGGCCTCCTCCACGAGCTCCGTCAACTGCTCGATGAGGAAGGAACCCTGCAGGGGATTCTCGTTCTTTGCCTGGCCGAGCTCGCGATTGATGATCAACTGCACGGCGATGGCGCGCCGCACGCTGGCCTCGGTGGGGGTGGTGATGGCCTCGTCATAGGCGTTGGTGTGCAGGCTGTTGCAGTTGTCGAAGATGGCATAGAGGGCCTGCAGCGTCGTGCGGATGTCGTTGAAATCGATTTCCTGGGCATGCAGGGAACGGCCACTGGTCTGGATGTGGTACTTCAGCTTCTGGCTCCGATCATTGGCGCCATATTTCTCTTTCATGGCCAGGGCCCAGATGCGGCGGGCCACCCGGCCGATGACCGTGTACTCCGGGTCCAGACCATTGCTGAAGAAGAACGAGAGGTTGGGGGCGAAATCATCGATGTGCATGCCCCGGGACAGGTAGTACTCGACGAAGGTGAACCCGTTGGCCAGGGTGAAGGCGAGCTGGCTGATGGGGTTGGCCCCAGCCTCGGCGATGTGGTAGCCGCTGATGCTCACTGAGTAGAAATTGCGCACCTTCTCTTCGATGAAGGTCTGCTGGATGTCGCCCATGACCTTGAGGCTGAACTCCGTGCTGAAGATGCAGGTGTTCTGGGCCTGGTCTTCCTTTAGGATGTCGGCCTGGACCGTGCCCCGCACCGTCTGCAACGCCTCGGCACGCAGCCTCGCGTAGACTTCCACAGGCAGGATCTCGTCCGCGGTCACACCCAGGAGGGCCAGTCCGCGACCGTCATTCCCCTCCGGAAGGGGGCCCTCGTAGCTTGGACGCACCCGACCTTGCGCGGCGTACAGCGCCTCGATCCTGGCCTGGGTCGCTTCCAGTTGGCCGTGCTCCACCAGCCAGGCCTCAGCCCTCTGGTCGATGACGGCATTGAGGAAGAAAGCCAGCATGGTGGGCGCAGGGCCATTGATGGTCATGCTCACGCTGGTGCTGGGACAGAGCAGGTCGAACCCTGAGTAAAGCTTCTTTGCGTCATCCACGGTGCAGACCGACACGCCGCTGTTACCGACCTTCCCATAGATGTCGGGGCGGACGTGGGGATCTTCGCCGTACAGCGTCACGCTGTCGAAGGCTGTGCTCAGACGAACGGCTGGCTGACCCTTGCTCACGAAGTGGAAGCGCTTGTTGGTCCGTTCCGGCGTGCCCTCGCCCGCGAACATGCGGGTCGGATCCTCCCCCACGCGCTTGTACTCGAATACGCCCGCTGTGTAGGGGAAGCGGCCCGGCAGGTTCTCCAGGAGCTGCCACCGCAGCAGCTCGCCCCAGCCTGAAAATGCCGGGAGCGCCAGCTTCGGGATCATGGAGCCGCTCAGGGACACCGTGTAGTTCTCCGTGCGGATTTCCCGTCCCCGCACCACGTAGATGTTCTCAGGCTCGGTATAGCTGCGCTTCAGCTCACTCCAGTCATGAAGGAGCCGGCGGCTCTCCGCCTGCAGCTCACCCAGGTGCTCCTGGTAGCGCTGGCGGAGGAGCAGGATGGCGGCGCCCTGCTCCCCCTCTCCCGGCTCCGTGAGGTGGATGGGATCGTAGAAGGCCCCGGGGGCAGGCACCCTGTCCCCCAGGGCCCGGAGGCTGGACCAGAGGGCGTTGGCCAGCTCCGCCGTTTCGGCCTGACGGCGTGCCCAGGCCTTGTAGCCCTGCACCGTGTCGGCGATCTCGGCCAGGTAGCGCACCCGCTCGGGGGGAATGATGGCGGCCCGAAGGGGATTCCCGGCCTCGGCTTTGAGTCTGGGCTCCCACTCGAGGCCTGACTTCGCCGCGATGGCCTTCACCATGTTCACATACAGCCAGTTGGTGGCCGGATCATTGAATTGGCTGGCGCAGGTGGCATAGACGGGCATGTCGTCCAGCGGTTCGGCGAAGCGCTTGTGGGCCCGCTGGTACTGCTTGCGGACATCTCGCAGAGCATCCTCGGCGCCACGCTTGTCGGCCTTGTTCAGCACGACGATATCGGCGAAGTCCAGCATGTCGATTTTCTCAAGCTGACTGGCGGCGCCATACTCCGGCGTCATCACGTACATGGCCAGATCCACCATGTCGGCGATCTCGCTGTCGCTCTGGCCGATGCCCGCCGTTTCCACGATCACCAGGTCGAACCCCTCCGCCTGCACGGCGGCGATGCTGGCCGCCAGGGCCTCGCGGGTTGCTCGATGGGCGGCACTCCGGGTGGCGAGGCTGCGCATGAAGACCCGGTCCCGCAGCTCGGGATGGTAGAGGGAGTTCATGCGGATGCGGTCGCCGAGCAGGGCGCCGCCGGTCTTGCGCTTGGTGGGGTCCACGCTCAGAACCGCCACGCGGTTCTGAGGGAAATCAACGAGAAAGCGGCGGAGGAGTTCGTCGATCAAGGATGATTTTCCCGCACCACCCGTGCCGGTAATCCCGAGTACTGGCACCTTCCTGACCTGCTGTCCTACCTTTCCCGCGGCGCTGAGCTCAATTTCGGTAATCTTCCTCGCCAACGGCAGCGCCGCGGGCTTGGCACTCGGGTCGAAATCGCAGCGTTTTACCATGTCGTCGATCATGCCCTGGAGGCCCATTTGGCGGCCGTCCTCGGGGCTGTAGAGGCGGGCGACACCATAGGCTTCCAGTTCCCGGCTCTCCGCCGGAGAAATGACACCGCCCCCGCCCCCGAAAACCTGGATATGCCCGGCACCACGCTCCCGCAGCAGGTCCACCATGTACTTGAAGTACTCTAAATGACCGCCCTGATAGCTAGACACGGCGATGCCCTGGACGTCCTCCTGGATAGCCGTTTCGACGATGTCCTGTACGGCGCGATTGTGGCCCAGGTGAATCACTTCGCAGCCAGTGGCCTGGAGGATGCGCCGCATAATATTGATGCTCGCATCGTGACCATCGAAGAGGCTGGCGGCGGTGATGAACCGGACTTTGTGCCGCGGCAGGTAGCCCTCGGGGGCGGGGCTGGTTGTTTTGGATGCGGCTGTTGTGGACATGGATCCCCCGTTTGGGCGGATTCCCAGTCTACCGATGATCCTGGAGCGCCAGCTCCGCCCTGGTCCCATAATCTCTCCGGGAGCCTCGCCATGATCCGCACAACCCTGCTCGCCCTGCTCACTCTGTCCCTGGCCGCCCAGACCACCACCAAGCCCGCGATACCCAGCGAAGACGCCATCATCAAGCGCTTCCGCACCCATGCGAAACCCCGTCAGGTCAACCCGCCGGCTCCCATGAGCGCCGAAGAGAAAAACATCATCCGCCGCTTCAAGCAGGCCCGGCCCAGCGTCGTGTTCGTTTCGGCGATCCTGAAGAACCGGGATCCGAAGACCCACGACATCACGAAGATCCCGACAGGCAGTGGCACCGGGTTCGTGTGGGACGAATGGGGCCACATCGTCACCAACCACCACGTCATCAGCGTGGAGCAGGGCGGCCAGCTCCTCACCGACGTGGAGGAGGTCGAAGTGACCGTCTCCAACGGCAAAACCTACAAGGGGCGGGTGATCGGCGCCAGCTTTGCCTACGACATTGCCGTGATCCAGGCCTTCGCCCCTCCCGCAGCCATGCGTCCCATTCCCATCGGGCAGAGTTCCAGCCTCCTGGTGGGGCAGTCGGTCCTGGCCATCGGCAACCCCTATGGCCTGGACCATTCCCTCAGCACGGGCGTCATCTCCGCCCTCGGGCGGGAAATCGCGACGGGCTACAACACCTGGATCCTCAATTCCATCCAGACGGACGCCGCCATTAATCCCGGCAATTCGGGAGGGCCGCTGCTGGACAGCGGGGGCCGCCTGATCGGCATGAACACGGCCATCGTCGCCACGAAGGGCGAGGGCTCCGTCGGGGTCGGCTTCGCCACCCCCGTGGACACGCTCAACAGGATCGTGCCCCGACTCATCGCCAAGGAGCGGCTGGAGCCTCCCCGCATGGGCTTCGAGGTTTTCCCCAGCGCCGAGGCCCTCCAGTACTTCGGGGTGGGCCGCGGGCTGGTGTTGAAAGACGTCGCCGCCGATTCTCCAGCGGCTCGGGCTGGGCTGCGGGCAGTGGAACTGGATGCGGCCGGACGGATCCGCACCATGGGTGACGTGCTGCTGGGCTACCAGGGCCGGGTCATCGAAGGCGTGGGTCAGTTCATGGCCATGCTTGAGGTGGAATCTCCCAATGAGGAGATCGTCTTCGATGTCCTCCGGGATGGCCTGATCATCAAAGTGGTCCTGAATCTGAAGAATGCGAAGACCTTGGATAAGTCCAAGCCTCCAGCTCCGGCCCCCAGCATCTGACTAACGCTTCGCCGGAATCTGGATCATGGGGGTCGCGCCACCCATGGGGGTGATGATCAGGTTGCCCTTGGCGCCGATCTCCCGCAGAGCCTGGATGCGCTGGTACTCGATGATCTGGGGTGTCAGGCTCGCGCTTACGATCTGCTGGGCCCGGGCCTGCCCTTCGGCCTCGATGCGCTTGCGATCGGCCTCCTGCCTCTCTTTCTGAAGCAGAAACACCATCTTCTGGGCATCCTGGTCCGCGGCGATCTTGTCGTTGATGGCCTTGGTGATCTGGTCCGGCAGGAGCACATTGCGCAGCAGCACCTGTTCCATGGTTATGCCCCGCTCCTTGAAGGCCGTCGTGAGCGTCTTCGTCACGGTCTCCACGAACCCCATGCGCTTGGTGGTGTATAACTCGGTGGCGGTCAGGCCGGCAGCCGCATCTCGAAGCGACGTGCGGATCTGGCTGCGGAGGATTTGTCCCTCCACATCCGTACCGATTTTCTCGTAGATCTTGGCGCAGTAGTCCTGGTCCAGGTGGTAGAAGACCGTGGAATCGAGCTTGACTGTGAGGCCGTCGGAAGTGATCACGGGAATGGAATCATCCCCCTTCTTCTGGCCCTCGTCGGCAATACCGGACATGGTGTAGTTCCGCGTGCGCACCTCCATCTCCACCACCTGGGAGAACGGATTGATGAAATGGAGGCCCGCCGGAAGCACCTGGCTCCGAACAGTTCCGAACAGGACCACCACGCCCGCCTGGCCCGGCTGAACGATCACGGCCATGGAAGCCAGGAAGACCACCGCGCCAAAGCCAAGGCCCACCCACTGCAGCATGGCCAGCCGGGTGGACAGGGGAAATTCGACCTTGCTCTTCCATTTCCAGGCTAGAGCGCCAATCAAAAGCAGCAGAATGGCAACGAGGACCACAGAACACCTCCAAGGGCGCGTCAGCTTAACAGGCCTTCCGGATTGACTGCCGTTTCGTTCTGGGGTTTATCCGGCTTCGGCCCCAGCCAGCCGATTGACCGTTGTGCCTGCGGTCCCGGTTACCGCATCATCGGGGGATGGACATGATCACCCGCGACCTGACCACACTCTCGAAGCGCGATGTCTACCGCATCCTTTCCAGTCTGGTGATCCCCCGCCCCATTGCCTGGATCACGACGGTGGATGGCGCGGGGCGGGTCAACCTGGCGCCCTTCAGCAGCTTCATGGGGATCTTCGGGCCCCCCATGTTGGCGGTCACCCTGGGCCGACGCCGGGATGGTTCCCTGAAGGATACGCACCGCAACCTGAAGGAGCGGGGCGAGGCCGTCGTTCACATCGCGGACCTGCCGCTGCTGGAGGCCCTGCACGCCAGTGGCGCCGAGGTCGGGCCCGAAGTCAGCGAAGCGGAGCGCCTGGGCCTGGCCACGGAACCATCCCTTCAGGTGGCCCCGCCCCGCCTGAAGGGAGCCCCGGTCGCGCTGGAATGCCGCCTGAACCGCGAGCTGGAACTGGGCCCGGTCAGCACGCTGGTTTTGCTGGATGTGCTGACGGCTCATGCCGCCGAGCGCATCTGGGACGCCAGGACCGACAGCGCGGATGCCAGCTTCTGGACGCCGATCGCGCGGCTGGCCTCGGTGGCAGGACCCAACTACGGTGCCCTGGGACAGACCTTCAGCCTGGGCAACCCCGAACTGCCCTGAACACGGCTCCGCCGCGCCCTTAATCCCAGTGGCGGACCCAGGTCGGGTCGTACTTGCTTTCGGTCGTTCGCGGGTCCGTCTCCAGCTTCACATGCTCGATGCCCAGGGCCCGGAGCGCCGCCTCGAGGGACTCGGCCCTCTGCTTCTGGAGGGCGGGCTTGAGGGCCTTGGCCGTCGGCACCAGGATGCCCCATTGCCCTGCCCGGCCCCACTCCTCAACCCAGACTTCCAGCTTCTTCACGCCGGCCAGGCTGAGCGCCGCCTGCTGGGGCAGGAAGAAGAGCACCCCTTCGCGGGGAGGGGCCTTGGGCGTGGCCTTGAGAGGCGGTGGCACTGGCAGCGGCTCTGGGTTCAGGCGCCCCGGGTCCGGCAACCACTTCAGTACTTCGAGGATCGCCAGGTCGCCCTTCATTGGATAGGTCGAATCTGTAGGTTCATAGCGGGCCTCGGCCTGGTTTGCTCGAACTTCGGTAACCCAGAAGTGCCCGCAGGCCCGGATGTCTCCGATGCGCTTGACGAGCAGGCGGTCGCCAACGCGCAGGCCTCGGTCCCGCCCTCCGTCCAGGCAGTAGATGCGGTCCGTGGCCTCATAGGGCGGCGGTCCCCTGCGTTCCACCGCCGCGATGTGCAGGGGAGCCTGGGCGTCAAGGATGCCGCCAAGCGCGAGACAGACGAGGAACCGTCGCATGCCTCCCTCATCGGCAGCCGACCGTGAGAATCCTAATAGCGTGTTTTAGAAAGGCTGGATACCCATCTCCCTAAGCAGATCTCCCACCAGATAGAGTGACCCCGTGACCAGCCGCGGGGCCTCGGACTGCGCCCGCAGGTGGCAAGCCGCCTGGCGCAGGGTGAGCATGGGTGCCTCGAGCTCCCAGGCTTCCCGCAGAGCCGGGGACGCGGCGTAGCGGGGAGCATCGCCCTGCACGAAGGTCACTGAGAGGGGATGCATCCGCTTCAATTCCCGGGCCGCCCCACGGAGATCCTTGTCGGCCATGGAGCCTACATAGAGATGGGGGCGCACGGCACAGGCCAGGGCATGATCGGCCAGCACTCGGGCGCCATCCGGGTTGTGGGCGCCGTCCATCCAGACACCCTCCAACATAGGCACCTTCCAGAGACGGCCCGGCCACTGCACTGAGGCCACGCTCGGCCAGAGGCGCGCCTCTGGGATCGGGAACCCCTGGGCCCGCAACTGGCGCACCACCTCGAAAGCTGTGGCCAGATTGTCCACTTGGTGGAGACCTGCGAGACCCACCCGCCGTTTGCCTACCCGGGAATGGTCCCAGTGGATGTCCACCGACCCGAGCCTGGGCGCCGGGTGCAGTGTGGGCTGGCAGGGCAGGAGGGGACGGATCCAGTCCGGGTCGAGCACCGGCCCCAAGACCAGCGGGCGTCCATCTCGGGCCGTGCACAGCTTTTCCCGGGCAATGGCCTCCCGGGTATCCCCCAGGTACTGCTGGTGGTCCAGTTCCACGGTCGTGAGCGCCGTGAGGACGGGATCGGTGGCATTGGTGGCATCCCAGCGCCCGCCCATGCCCACTTCTAGGATGGCCACCTCCACGCCTGCCATGCGGAAGGCCAAGAGGGCCGCAATGATCATCAGCTCAAAGTAGGTGGCGCGGAGACCCGCCTGGGCCTCGGCCTCGAAGGCCTCGCGCAGAAGCAGGTCCAGAGCACCCGCCCCGATGGGTTCGCCATTCACCCAGACGCGCTCGGTAACATTCGTCAGGTGGGGGGAGGTGGTCCAGCCCACGTTGAGACCCGCGGCCTTGAGCATGTGGGAGAGGAAGGCCCCGGTACTGCCCTTGCCGTTGGTCCCTGCGATGAGCACCACGGGGTAACCCTTGTCAGGGTGGCCCAGTCCGGCAAGCAGCGCCTGGATGTTCTCCAGTCCGCACTTGATGCCGAAATGGCCCCGTTCCTGAAGGCGATGGATATGGGTGAACCTGGGAGGACGGGTCACTAGGGGGTTGGCATCATCCACGCCAGGCAGGCGGTGATGAAGTCCTTGAGGTAGTCCCGGTTGACCACTTTGTCCACCATGCCATGGGTCTGGAGGAACTCCGAGCGCTGGAAGCCCTCCGGAAGACTCTGCTTGATGGTCTGCTCGATCACGCGGGGCCCGGCGAAACCGATGAGTGCCTTGGGCTCGGCAATGTTGAGATCGCCCAGCATGGCGTAGCTGGCGCTGACGCCTCCGGTGGTGGGATCGGTCAGGATGCTCAGGTAAGGCAGCCCGGCCTTGTCCAGCTTGGCGAGGGCCGCGCTCACCTTGGCCATCTGCATGAGGGACAGGGTGCCTTCCTGCATGCGGGCACCCCCACTGCAGCTGACGATGATGAATGCGCAACGCTTCTCCAGGGCGCGCTCGGCCCCCAGGCGGAGCTTCTCGCCCACCACGCTGCCCATGCTGGCGGCGAGGAAGTCGAAGTTCATGACGGCGGCCACCACGGGATGCCCCGACAAGGTACCTTCGACCACCACGACGCCATCCTCGGTCTGTCCGGCCTGTTCCAGCTTCTTCAGCTGTTCCTTGTAGCTCTTCATGGCCACGAAGCCCAGGGGGTCGCCGCTGCGGAGGTCGCTGAACAGCGATGTCCAGCCGCTATCCATCAAGTTCTCGAGGCGCTCCTCCACCCCGATGCGGAAGTGGTATCCACATTTGGGACAGACGTTATGCGTATTGACGAGCTCCTTGCGGTAGATCAATTCCTTGCAGGCCTCGCATTTGATCCAGAGGCCCTCGGGGACCCGGACGGTCTTCTCCTCTACGGCAATCTTCTGCTGGCGCTTCTTGACGAACCAGGACGTCATAAGATCTCCTACCGACGCTTCGCGGGACCGTACTTGAGGGCCTCGAACAGGCGATCCAGCTCGCCATCGCTGCCATAGTGCATCACAACCGTTCCTGCCTTGCCTTTGGCCTTGATCTCGATGCGGGTGCCCCAGGAATGCGTCAGCTCCTCTGCCGCGGCCTTGATGAAGAGCTCCTGGGGGTGCCTCCGCTTCCCGCGGACCTTGGCCTGCTTCTGGAGCTGGTGGATTCTGGCCTCCAAGGCGCGCACGCTGAGCTGCCGCTCAATCACTTCATAGGCCAACTGCTCCTGGAGACGCGGATCCGGAACGCCGAGCAGGACCTTGGCGTGGCCGGTGCTCAGGCGCCCATGAGCCACCTCGGCCTTGAGCTGGGCAGGCAGGCGAAGGAGCCGCAGGGTGTTGGCCACCTGGGGTCGCGACTTCCCCACCCGGTCCGCCACCTGTTCCTGGGTCAACCGGAGGTGCTCGCCGAGCTGCCAATAGGCCGTGGCTTCCTCGATGGGATTCAGCTCCTGCCGCTGAATGTTCTCGACCAGGGCGATCTCGAGAAGACGGTCGTCGGGGACTTCCTTGATCACCACGGGGACCATGGCCAGACCCGCCTTCCGGGCCGCCCGCCAGCGTCGCTCCCCGGCGATGATCTCGAACTGATTCCCGACCTTGCGCACTACGATGGGCTGGACCATGCCGTGCTGCTTGAGGCTTTCCGCCAGTTCCGCCAGGGCCGCTTCGTCGAAGTGGGTGCGCGGCTGGGTGCGGTTGGGCACCATGCTGCCCAGAGGCAGCTCCCGCTGGTTGGCATCTTCGGGCGCCATCTGGCTCATCAGGGAAGTGAGTCCGCGGCCCAGGGCCGCACGCTTCGGGTGGGTCATCAGGCTTCCCTCCTCGCGAGGATCTCCAGTCCAAGCCACTCCTTCGCGAGGCTGAGGTAGGCCTGGGCGCCCTTGGAGCGCAGATCGTAGAAGGCCACGGGCTTGCCGTGGCTGGGGGCCTCGGCCAGGCGGATGTTGCGAGGGATCACGGTCTGGAAGACCTTGCCGGGGAAGGCATGCCGCACTTCGGCGGCGACAGCGGCACCATGGTTGGTCCGCTCTTCCGCCATGGTGAGCAGAATGCCGCCGAGCTGCAGCCGGGGGTTCGGTCCCGCCTGGATGCGACGGAGGGTCTCGGTCAGCTCCGCAAGTCCATCCAGCGCCAAGAACTCACAGGGCATGGGAACGATGACCTCGTCTGCTGCGGTAAGGGCATTCAGGGTGATCATGCCCAGGCTGGGCGGCGGATCAATGAGGATGTAATCGAACCGATCGATGAGCGGAGCCAGAGCCAGCCTGAGCACCTGGAGCTGGGGCAACTCGAAGAGCTCGAATTCCATCTGCGCGAGATCCTTTCCCGCGGGGATCACCTGCATCATCGGCACTTCGGTACTGAGCAGCAGGGCCTCGGCCGGCGCACCCTTCATAAGCGCGTAGGAACCTGCCCGGTGGTCCGGCTTGGGGAAGCCAAGGCCGGTGGTGCTGTGACCCTGCGGGTCGAAGTCCACGAGGAGGACCATCTTCTCCATCATCGCCAGAGA
Organism: uncultured Holophagaceae bacterium; assembly: GCA_903873655.1. Lineage (GTDB taxonomy): Bacteria > Acidobacteriota > Holophagae > Holophagales > Holophagaceae > Geothrix. The sequence continues at coordinate 10,892 of CAIQPH010000232.1, forward strand.
CGCCGCGAGGTTGATGGCCGTGGTGGTCTTGCCCACGCCGCCCTTCTGGTTTGCCAAGGCCACCACCCGAGCGCGCATCAATCGGCCCTCATCTTCGCGCAGGCGCTGGTGAAACCTCGCATCTAGACATCCCCTCGGGTGTGGAACATGCCAGTCTAGCAGGTTGGGTTCCACGGCGAAGCGCCGTTGGCGTCAGCGTCGCAACCCCATGAGAAGCGTGGGGTCTGGCGTCGCAACCCCGAGTCGTCGGACGGGCCCCGATAGCCAAAGGTTCCGCCACCGACCATCCATGTCCAGGTCGAGTTCCACCTTCACCGTGTCCCCACTGGCGGTGTGAAAGCGCCAGACGCGTACTCCCTCGGTGCGGGTCAGCCAAGCCGCCGCGACCGCGCAACCGGTGCCACAGCAGAGGGTCTCGCCTTCGACGCCCCGCTCCCAGGAGCGGATGTTGGCTTCGCCTTCCGCCAGCACCTGGACCACGTTCACGTTCGTGCCTCCCGGTATCGCCGCATGATGCCGCAGCGGCGGTGCAAGCGTCGGAAGGTCCACCTCGGCCACCGAGGGCACGCGCAACACCAGTTGTGGATTGCCGATCCAGCCGAAGCCGGCGGGAACTTCAAGCGGCATCGGCGTGGCGTGCAATCCGAAGTCGGCGCCTTCGGGCAGGCGGATGCCGACGCCTTCGTCATCGCGGCGCAGGAGAATGCTCTCGCCGTTGGAGTTCGCTTGCACAAGGCCTTCTGCAGGGGCGCCTGGCAGGAGCAGAGAAGCTCTACTACCATTGGAACAAAAAGACTTAGAACCATTTGTATCCCAGTGCTCCAGGACCCATATCCCTGGTTTCGACTTTTGCATCAAAAAAAGGCCATCTAAACCAAACCCAAGGCCCTTTGGACAAAGTATTTTTGCATAATCTTCGCCACGACAATCTTTAGCCTCATCAGACCAGAGGAATCCGAAGACATTACCCGAGGCAGCGGCGAGATGGAGTTCCAAGCTACCTCTCCCTGCTTCGGAAGGTGTACACAGTCTCACCTTTACGCGCGTAGCCCTGCCGGCGGGCCAGCGCCTCCATCACCTCGGGATCCTTTGCCGCTAGCCGCTGAACCTCTGCCAGCAACTCCCGGTTGTGGCGGTTGAGTTCCACCAGGTGGGTCTTGGCCGAGCGCAGCTCTGCTTCCCGCTTGCGCAGCTCGGGCAGCCCACCCTGGGAGAACAGCATGGCCATCAGGGACAGGAACCCCGAGGCTCCCAGGACGCCCCACAGGGTGGAGGACTTCAGGAGCCAGTTGGCGTTCATCTAGCGTGCCTGACAGAACCCCCACGGGGCCGCGCGGGAGTCGTCGGGGTATTGTTAGGCACTCTGGCTCCCTACCCTAGGCTGGATCCGAACGCCTCCCGCCCCGCATACCGGGCAGCGGCGCCCAGCTCCCATTCGATCTGCAGCAGCCGGTTGTATTTGGCCACCCGGTCGGTGCGGCAGGGCGCACCGGTCTTGATCTGGCCTGCCCCCGTGGCCACGGCCAGGTCCGCGATGAAGGTGTCCTCCGTCTCGCCGCTCCGGTGACTGATGATGGCGCGGTAGCCGGCCTTGTGGGCCATGTCCACGGCCCGCAGGGTCTCGGTGACGGTGCCGATCTGGTTCAGCTTGATTAGGATGGCGTTGGCCACACCCTCCTTGATGCCCTTGGCCAGGATGGCCGGGTTGGTGACGAAGAGGTCATCGCCCACCAGCTGAGTCTTGGCACCCATGGCGTCTGTCTGGGCCTTCCAGCCCTTCCAGTCCCCCTCGGCGAAGCCATCCTCGATGGAGATGACGGGATGCCGGGACACGAGACCCGCATAGTACTCCACCAACTGGGCAGCGGTCTTATCCGCCCCATCCAGGGCGTAGGTCTTGCCGTTATGGAACTCGCTGGCCGCAGCATCCAGGGCCAGGAAGACGTCTTTCCCAAGCTTGTAGCCAGCCTTCTTGATCGCCTCCCCGATGAGATCGAGGGCTTCCTCGTTGGAGCCGAGGTTCGGGGCGAAGCCGCCTTCGTCCCCCACCCCAGTTGCCAGCTTGCGGGCCTTCAGGACGCCCTTCAGGGAGTGGTAGACCTCGGCCCCCCAGCGGAGGGCCTCCCGGAAGCTGGGTGCCCCTACGGGCAGCACCATGAACTCCTGGATGTCCACGTTGTTGTCCGCGTGGGCCCCGCCATTGAGGATGTTCATCATGGGGACCGGCAGGAGACGGGCTGTCGCCCCGCCCAGGTAGCGGTAGAGCGGCATCCGGGAAGCCCGGGCTGCGGCATCCGAGAGGGCCATGGACACACCCAGGATGGCGTTCGCACCCAGTCGACCCTTGTTCTCGGTCCCATCCAGATCGCACATCAACTCGTCGAGTTCGGCCTGCTGGAAGGGATCCATGCCCTGTAGGGCCTCCGCCAACTCGACATTGATGGCGTCCACGGCGCCAAGCACGCCCTTCCCGAGGTAGCGCTTCTTGTCGCCGTCGCGGCGTTCGAGGGCCTCACGACTTCCCGTCGAGGCCCCGGAAGGAACGATGGCCTGACCGGTCGCCCCATCGGAAAGGTGCACCCGGGCCAGCACGGTGGGATTCCCACGGCTGTCGAGCACTTCGAGGGCGGAAACGCGGTCGATGATGTTCATGGAGTCACCCGGCTCAGAGGGGCGCGCCAGCGCGCCCCTCTGATAGTAGCCAGGTTGTGCGAACCGGATGGGCCTACTTCTTCGCGGCCTTCTTCGGTGCGGCCTTCTTCACGGCCTTCTTGGCGGCGGGCTTCTTGGCGGCGGCCTTCTTCGGCGCGGCCTTCTTCACGGCCTTCTTGACGGCCGGCTTCTTGGCGGCGGCCTTCTTCGGCGCGGCCTTCTTCGCGGCGGGCTTCTTGGCGGCAGCCTTCTTCGGCGCGGCCTTCTTCGCAGCCGGCTTCTTGGGGGCGGCCTTCTTCTTGGGGGCGGCCTTCTTCGCCGGCTTCTTGGCGGCGACGGGCTCGGTGGTTGCGACCGGGTTGGTCATTTCAGCCATGGGTGGCTCCTTTACGCCCTTTTGGGCGGGGTTGGA
>CAIQPH010000233.1 GCA_903873655.1 uncultured Holophagaceae bacterium
CCATGGCGAAGGAAGCGGCTCCTCCCGCCTTGAAGAGCTCCCAGGCTTCCTGGCCGTCGCGGGCCTCTCGCACGCGATAGCCAGCCTTCACCAACCACTTGCTCAACAGAGCCAGGGTGACCGGACTGTCTTCCACCAGAAGGATCTCACCGAGGCCGGAACGATCCTGGGCGGGAGACAGGGAACGATCCAGTCTGACTGTGCGCTTGTGTGTGGCCAGACCCCGGTGCAAAGCCTGGGCCAGGGCGGAGAGAGAGACAGGCTTCGCGAGCATTTCGTCGAAGAGGGAATCGGCTCCAGGCTCCATCAGACTGCCCGAGGCCAGGATGATGGCGATGTTGGGGCGCAGCTTCCGGACCCGCGTGGCGAAATCCAAAGCTGAGACCGCACCCTTGGTGTAGGCGAGCAGGACCGCGTCGTAGATGGCGGGGTGTTCCTTGAACGCGGCCAGCGCCTCCCGGGGATCGGCCTGGGAGGTCACCTGGTAGCCGAGGTTCTTGAGCGATTCCTTGGTGAGGGCGACCCGGACCTCTTCCTGGTCCACCACCAGGATGTGCTCTGTGCCGCGGGGCAACTCCTGGGCGTCCTCCGCCGAGGCCGGGCCCTGGGGCGCGGATCAGGGGAGCAGGATCCTGACGAGGGTGCCCTGTCCGGGCTCGGACGTGATGAAAAGACGACCCTCATGCTGAGTCACGATGTTGTGGACCACCGAAAGCCCCAGACCGGTTCCGCCGCCGGCCTTCTTGGTGGTGAAGAAGGGCTCGAACACATGTTCAAGGGTCTGGGGGTCCATGCCGTGGCCGCTGTCGCGAACCGTCAACTGGACCACCCGGGGCGCGTTCAGCTTGGCGAGGACGGCGCTTTCGGAACCTGCATCAATCTCCGCGAGACCCAGTTCCACCCAGCCTCTGCCTTCGATGGCCTGGATGGCATTCACAGCCAGGTTCATCACGACCTGGTGGATCTGTCCCGGATCCCCGGTCGTCCACACTGATGAAGTGAGGGTGCTGCGGATTTCCACGTCGTGGGAAGCCGAGGACTTGAGCAGGTGGGCACATTCCCGGACCACGGCTGTCAGATCGAAGGGGATGCGCCGTTCCTCCGTGGGGCGGCTGAAGGTGAGGATCCGCCGGTTCAGGTCCTTCGCCCGGTTGGCGGCCTGCAGGATGACCGCAAGCTTGGACCGGAGCGGGCTGTCCGGGGGGAGCTGCCAGTCGATCAGCTCGGCCGAGCTCATAATGGCCGAGAGGACGTTGTTGAAATCGTGGGCAATGCCGCCGGCCAGCGCGCCCAGGGCATCCATCTTCTCCACTTGGCGGAGGCTCGCCTCCATCGCCAATTCGGTGGTCACATCCTGGAACACATAGACCAGGAATGGCGCATACCGCTCTGGGCGCACTAGGGAAACCGACCCTGAGAGGATACAAATCGAGCCATTGCCCCCCAGTAGGCGCAGCCTTCCGTGCCAGCTGTGGCCTTCCTTCAGACCCTTCAGGACGGTCCTGGCCTGGGCAGTCCGCTCTGCTTCCGGCAGCAGGGCCAGCACTCGCCGCCCCATCCACTTGGCGCTCTCCAAGCCAGTGATGGTGGAGAACGCTGGATTCGAGTAGGTCAATCGGCCGTAGGTATCCGTGATGAGCACCAGCTCTGTCACCTCGTTCACGGCCTCCGCCAGGCGCTCCTGGGCCGCATGGAGAGCACGCTGCGCGGTGATGTCCTCTTTCACCGCCAGGAAGTGGGTGATCTGGCCTGCTTCGAAAAGGGGAGAGACCCTAGCCTGCTCCCAGTAGAGTTCTCCATTCTTCTTTTTATTGCAGAACTGCCCCTTCCAGGTCTTCCCGTCCCGGAGCGTACGCCAGAGGTCCTCGTAGACTTCCGGCCCCTGGACTCCAGACTTCAGGATCCGGGGGTTCTGCCCCAGCGCCTCTTCAGCTGTATAGCCGGTCACTCGGGTGAATACGGCGTTCACATACTCGATGTCCCCGACCTTGTCGGTGATGACGATGGAGGCAGGGCTCTGGTCACAGGCAGCCAGCAGCAGGGTGTTCTGTTCCTCCTGCTGTTTCAGGGCAGAAATATCGAGGAAGACGGTTGAGAAGAGCCCTTGCTTGGGGCACTTGGCAAGCACACTGAAGTGCTTGCCCAGCAGACCTGAGAATTGGTCGAACCGCAAGGGCTGGCCCATGAGTGCAACCTGACCATAGGTTTCAATCCAGGAGTCTTCGATCCCAGGCAGAACCTCCCGCACGGTTCGGCCCACCACCTGGTCGCGCTTCAGCCCCGTGCAACGTTCCCAGGCAGGGTTCACCTCCAGGAAGCGGTAATCCACCGGGTGGCCCGCTGCATCGCAAATGATCTCGTGCAACCCATAGCCTTCACTCATGTCCTCGAACACCTGCCGGTACCGATCCTCCGTGTCGGGCAGGCCTGCCTTCGTCTGCTGGTCATGGCGAGCGTCTTGCACGAGAACGATGATCTGGTCGACCTGTCCATCCACCGCGAAGATCGGCCGTACATCGATTTTGACGGGCAGGGTGCTTCCATCTGAATGCCAGCAGTTGGATGCGTGGGGGCTGAAGGCCCAGCGCTCCTCAAGATCCCGCTGGGTCAGATCCAGCAGGTCGGCCAACTCGAGCTCTGTCCCGAAGTCACTCCAAGCCGACCCCAGAAGGGTCTCCTGGGACTGGCCCAACAGGTCGCAGAGGGCATCGTTGGCGGCCACGATCCGGCCTTCTCTGCTGAGGATGCCCATGCCCACCAGTGACATCCTGAGCAGCTGCCACCACCACCATTCGTTCTTCTTGATGGCCTGCTCGGCCCGGAGCACACCACTGAGATCCTTGGCGGCGAGGGTGTAGTAGAGCGTTTTCCCCTGCTGGAAGGGATGGCCACTCAACTCCAGGGAGAAGGTCTCCCCCTGCTGAGTCCGGCCCTCCGCTGCCTGAGACCAGGCGTTGGCGGAGCCTTCGGCACGCAGCCTCACCCGGGCCAGGATGTCCGCGGCTTGTCCAGGCGCCAGCAACTCCTTCAGCTCACGTCCCACCACTTGCGCGGGACTGCTGAAGCCGAAGAGCCTGGCATAGGCGGGATTGCAGTGGACATGGCTGCCCTCGCAAAGGACCGCCACGGCCTCGGGAAGATGCTGGACCATGGCCTCGAAAAAGCCCTGGCTGCGTGGCCGCCCTGGACCGGGACCCCCGGCCATCTCCGGAGAGGGCTGGGTTCGCGTTTTGGAGGACACATCAACCATTTGCCATCAGCCCTTTGTGACCCCCATTCCCATGGGCACTGCAGGAAATCGGGGTGAACAGCAGAAGGCGCAACCTAGACAGTCCACAGGGACCGAACGGGTTGCGCCTTCGACTTGCAGGCCTTTGCCTGCCCGCCAAGGCGTTCTGCCCCAAAGGCAGAACTCTCGACAGCTGCTGTTTCGGCTGACGATCAAGAGCTCTTTAATTTTGGACCAGGGCTGGCTGCAAACTAATGTTCCCCCTTGAAGAAACTGCAATTACCTTTGTAGGGGGGGTGCCCATGGATGCGTCCAATCGGCGGGAATTCATCCGGGTTCCCGTTCAGGTCCGAGCCGAGGTGAGCGGGGGGGGGCTCTCCATCACCAGTCCGGCCACTCAGAACTTGAGCCTCAAGGGCTTGCGCCTGACCTGTTCAGAGCGGTTGCCAGAAGGTACGGCTTGCCAGATCAGGCTCATCCTGGGCGAGGGGGAGATTCTCATCGACGCTGAAGGGACCGTGGTCCAATGCTACCCCGACGGCCTGGCCTTCCAGTTCAGCCGCCTCCTGGGGCTCGAGAGTTTTGAGCATCTCCGAAAGCTGCTGCTCTACAACGCTTCTGAACCTGAGCAGGTGGAGAATGAGTTCAAGGACGCCACGGGCATCCACCGCCATGCGGGGGGGTAAACTCTATTCTTGGTGCCACTTGGGGTTAGCGACTGATGATTCCCGCCCCTAGAAGGCCGATTGGGTGAGTTCCTTGGTGAGCGCCTCGAGCCGTTCCCGCAACTGACCCAGTTCCTGGGACTTGAAGGCGGAGCGCGTCTTCTCTAGCACCATAATGCTGTCGCTGACCGCCCGGTGGTATTCGCCCAGCCGCGGGCAGGTCTGGATGGTGCAGAGTTGGTCCGCGGGTTGCTGTGCCAGCGTGATCTCGAACAGGGCCTTCATGTCCAGGAGCACACCCGCGATGTTCCCCAGGGCCATCGCCAGCACTTCGCGGGCGGCTTCCCGGTCTCTCGAATGGGGAGGCATCTGGGGGAAAGCCTGTTGCAGGCGGGTCAAGTCATCCATCCAACTCGAAAGCCTGCTCCTGGAACGCCCGATGGCCTGCTGGGATCTGGCGCCAGCGATGGTGCGCCGAGCGTGCCCCAACAGGTCTTCGAAGGCCACGGGCTTCGTGAGGTAAGCCGCCACATGTAGGCGAATGGCCTTGAGGGCCGTCTCGACGGAGGGGAAGCCCGTGATCAGGATGACCTGCAAATCGGGATTCAGCTCGCCTGCGGACAGGATGAATTCCAGCTCGTGGTTCCCCGGCATGAAAATATCGGAGATCAGCAAGTCATAGTTGTTCGTGCAGAGGAGTTCGGTCGCCTCCACCGAATCGCAGGCGGTGTCCACGAGGAAACCCTCTCGGCGCAGGAGGTCCGCCGTGGCCACCAGGAACACCTCCTCATCATCCGCCATGAGGATCCGCGGAGGTGCGTCCAAATGAGGGAGCATTTCCAGCAATGAGGCACCATGGGATTGACGGGTGGAGTGATGAACCACTGATCTTAACCTGCGCCCTTGGTTTCGATGGGAATTCGTACGATGAAAAGGCAACCCCCTTCAGGTGCGTTCCTGAAGTGGATGGTACCCTGCATGCATTCCAGCAAGCGCTTCGAGTTGGGGAGTCCCATTCCCAGCCCACCCTGGAATACATCCTGTTTGGTGGTGAACCCAGGCTCCCAGATTCGTTCGGCAAGTTCCAGGGGGATACCCGGCCCCTGGTCCTTGACCTGGATTTCCAGGATATCGCCATCTCTGAGAGCGCGGCACCAGACGGAGCCCTTGGGGGGTGTCTCGTCAACGGCATTGTTAAGCAAGTTGAAGATGACCTGGCGCAGCAGGTCCGCGGGCAGGACGCCCTGGAGGCTGGGTTCAGCGGTACTCAACTGGAGAGTGACCTTCTGTTTGGCCAGCTTAGGGGTCAGCAGTTTGGCAATGTCCTGCAGCAGCATGATCACTTCGATGTTCTGAGACCTGGAGTCCTTCGGTCGGTGCAGCTCGTAGATCATGCGCACCGTGTCGCGGATGCGGTCGAGTTCCCGCGTCACCATGTCCACATAGGGGCGGTACTTGTGGTCGCCAGCCACCGCAGTCCCCAGGAGCGTGAAGGCACTTTTGATCCCGGCCAGAGGTCCATTGATTTCATGGGCCACATAGGCGGATAACTGGGCCTTGGCGGCAAGGGCGACGCTCTCGCGCCCAAGCAGTTCCTCCCATTTCCGAGTGGTGATGTCTTCGACCATGGCCATGAAGAGGCCAGAAGGAAGCGAGTAGGTGTCGAGGGCGACCCAGACCCCCATTAGACCCAGGCGGATCTCGGCCCGTTCGGAAACCCCTGTGCGGGCGACCCTGCCCAGGATCGCCAGGAAGTCAGCACAGGACTCCTGGAGATCGGGGATCACCTCGCTGGCCTTCCTGCCGAGTGTTTGCCGCCAGCCCGTGAGTGCCTCGAAGGGTCTGTTCACATCCAGGATCCGGAAGTCCTCGGCCTGCTCTCCAGAGAAGATCACCTCTCCGCAGAGGCAACCCTGATGCATGTTCATGAACAGCGACCGGTAGCGTTCCTCGCTGGCTTGGAGTGCCTGCTCGGCATTCAGCTGCTCTTGGGGGATCGGATTGTCCATGGATCCTCCTTCATGACACCGTCCAGGAACACCTCGCCATCGGGCAGACGGTGGGCTGTGGATCTGTCCAGGTACGGCGGCTCTCCTAGAAGAAGTCGCCCAGGCAAGCCGCCACTTTGGCCGCCAGATCGTCCTGCGTGAAGGGCTTGACGAGGTAGTTGGCTGCTCCGTCGTGGATGAAGTTCAGGATGTGGCTGCGTTCGGATTCAGTGGTCAGCATCATGACGGGGATGGACTGGAACCGCAGGTCCTTCTTGATGGCCAGCAGGGTCTGGCTGCCGTCCATCTCGGGCATGTTGACATCCAGCACCACCAGGGCGACATCAGCAAATTGAGCCTCCAGGATCGCCAGGGCTTCCAGGCCATTGGAGGCCTCAAGGAATTCCATGCCAAGCGTAGCCACGACGCGCCCCACGATGCGGCGGATGGTGGCGGAATCGTCGACGGAGAGGATCTTGTTTGCCATGGAATTCCCCTAGCCAATCAGGCTGCGGTAGTAGGTGCCCGTACCGTGACTCTTGGGCTCGAAGAGGTCAGCGTGGTTCTGGAGATTCTCCACGGCGCTGATGATGAAGTAGCCGCCCTTGGATGTCAGGCGCGAGATGCCTTCGAAGATCTGACGCTTGAACGGATCCGAGAAGTAGATCGTGACGTAGCGGCAGAAGACGATGTCGAAACGACCCAGCGGGTCGAGCGAATCCTGCAGGTTGTACTTGCGCAGGGTGACCATCTTCTTCACCGCGTCGTCCAGCACCCAGACCTGGCCGTCCTGCCTGAAGTAGCGGGCCCTGAGGTCGTCCGGCATGCCCCGCCCGAGCGCCGCGGAATCGTAGCGGCCGGCGCGGGCGAGAAACAGCGCCGAGGGCGAAATGTCCGAGGCGATGATCTCGAACTGGTCGGGCCGCACGCCCGGATGCTCCCGGCAGTACTCCTGGATGGTCAGGGCGATGGAATAGGGCTCCTGACCCGTGGAACTGGCCGCGGACCAGATGCGGATGCGGAAGCGCTGGCCGGATACGAGCTGGGGGGCGAATTCGGGCAGCAGCACCTCTTTCAGGATCCTGAAGGGATGGCCGTCGCGGAACCAGAGCGTCTCATTCGTAGTCATGGCGTCCACGATCTTGTCCCGCAGGGCCGTGCCCACTTCCTGGGAGGCCAGGCGGTAGAAGGCCCCATAGTCGGCGCAGCCGGTTTCCGCCAGCAGCCCAGCCAACCGAGTCTCGACCAGGTAGGCCTTCTCCTCCCCCAGGAGGATGCCGCAGTTCTTCTCGATGTAGTCCCGCATGAGCCGGAACTCGACGGGCTGGATGGTCTCAGTCGCCATGATGCCGTCCCCGCGATGCCAGCTGATTCACTCGGTAGGCCAGGGCCGCTAGGGGCACCCGCTCATCGGAAAGGCCCGCCTCATCAACCGCCAGAGGCATGCCGTAGACCACGCAGCTCTCAGCGGTCTGGGTGAGGGAGTGGCAGCCGTGCCGTTTCATGGCGCGGACGCCCTCGCAACCGTCATTGCCCATGCCCGTCATGATCACGGACAGGATGCTGCCCTCGTATTGGGCAGCCATGGAACGGAACAGGACATCCACCGAGGGCCGGCAACTGTTCTCCGGCGGGTTGTCATTAAGCCCGACGATCAGGGCATCGGGTTCAGAGGCTTGGGAGGGACGGCGCCGGACGACCATGTGCCGACCCCCAGGTGCGATGTAAGCCTTTCCCGGTCGGATGACCTCCCCTTCCGAGGCCTCGCAGACCTGGATGGCCGATCGCTTGTCCAAGTGCTCTGCGAGCGAGGCCGTAAAGCCCGGTGGCATGTGCTGAACGAGCAGGATGGGCAAGGGGAAATCTTTGGGCAGCGCCGGGATGAAGTCGCCCAGGGCATTGGGCCCACCCGTGGATACGCCGACACCCAGCACCTCGAAGCGCGAGGGCAGCCGTACGCTGGGGGGAGCGGCGGGGATCGCTGGCGGCAGTGTGGTGGGGGGAGCGGCTGCGACCTTGGCAGTGGCCCTGGCGGGGGCCGGTGACTCTGAGCGGAGATTGCGCCGCATGCGGACATGGCGCAGCAGGGGCCGCAGGGTCTCCTTGAGTTCCTGGCGGCTGGTTTCGGGATCATTTCCTTCGGGCTTTCGGACAAAATCGAGGGCGCCCATACCCAGGGCCTGAATGGTGGCCTGCGCGGCCCGCGCGTTCTGCCCGCTGATCATCACCACGGCGATCTCCGGATAGAGCCTCCGGATGTGCCCCAGGGTCTCCAGCCCATCCATTTCGGGCATCTCCAGGTCCAGCAGCACCATGTCCATCGGCCCCTGTTCGAGGCGGGCCAGGGCCAGCCGCCCCTGGGGGGCCGTAGCCACGACTTCCGCGTCCCCAAGCCCTTCGACCACGTCTGAAAGGATGCGGCGGTAGGTGACGGTGTCATCTACCACCATGATGCGAAGGGGATTGGAACTCATGAGGTTAGCCTCGGGCATGGATCGCACCGGTTGAGGTCACTGCCCTCAGGCCAGGTGACTGGAATACTGTTAGAAGCCGACCTCTAGGGAGGCGACGAGGCTGTTGCCGCCCTGCTCGCCGTGCTGGTTGAGCACGTTCCCGGTGGTGCCGGCACCGGTTCCGGGAACCAGGAAATTCTTGCTGCGGATGATGTAGTCCAGCTTCAGCTTGCCCTGGGACTGCTTGGTGGGAGCGAAGAGGTAGTTGTAGCCCAGGGTGATCTCGGAGTACTTGGGGGTGTAGTCCACGGGCGCGCCGTTGACGAGCAGGGGACCTCCTCCGGCGACCTGGGTGTAGGGGTTGTATGCGGTGTACCACTTGTCACCGGAGTTGTAGTTCAGGAAGTCGTAGCGCGCTGCCAGCCAGTGAGCGCCCAGCTTGTAGACCACCGTGGCGGCGTAGCCGAGGAACTTCTGGTCCAGGTGCTCACGCAGGGGCGTCACGGCCGTGGTGCTGAAAAGGGTCGGGAACCGGCGACCCAGCAGGCCCGTCGCGCACTCGACATCGGCATGCCAGGAGGCATCGTCATAGGCGTAGTAGAGGCCCTCGAGGGTGGTCTTGTCCGCGTTGTCCTTGATCGTGGCGATCGTCACGCCGGCAGTGGTCCAGGCGGCCGGGATGGTGGTGCCGACATAGGTTGTCTGCCAGTCCTGCTGATCGCTCCGGCCGACGCGGTAGTAGAAGCCGAACTTGTGGGCGGGGCCATAGCCTCCCTCGAAACGGAAGGTCCAGTCCTTCTGGGCGTTGGTGTCGTTGCCCTTGCCCGAGTTGCTGGACTGGATTGCGGCGCCCGCCGTGTCCTTGCTGGAGGTCAGATCAGTGGTGCCGTTGGAGACCGCCAGGTTGACCTTGCCCTGGAAGCCCTTGGCGTCCCCGTAGGCGTAGCTCAGCCACACGCCGCGGTCCCGCTTGTCGCCGAACTGGCGGTTGAGCTGGTTGCGGTCGAAGAAGTAGATGTCCTTGGCGGCCACGATGGTGGCCTCGTAGGTGGTCGGCATCTTGAACTGGCCGGCCTTGATGGTGAAGCCCTTGATGGGAACCCAGGTGATGAGGGCATCCTGGAGGACATTGCTGGCTACGCTGCTGGACGGGGTCTTGCCGTTGTAGTCGGCGTTGTTCGGATCGAACATCACGTTCCAGCTGATCGCCTCTGAGAGGGCGCCGCTGAAGTACATCTCCGTGCGCTTCACGGCGAAGCTGTTCTCCTGGAAGCGGCCGCTGCTGAGGCCGTCGTAGTAGGACGACTGGCCGCCGGGCTTGGCGGCCGCGTCGTAGCGTAGAGAGTTATCCAGCATCTGGGTGTACCAGAGCTCCACCACGGCGCCGTCGAACTTGAAGAGGGGCGTCTGGGCCTGGGCGAATCCGGCGGCGAGGAGGGCTGTGGCAGCAGCGAGGCGGGTGATCATCATGGGTTGGCTCCTAAATGGGGAGGTTTAAAAGTCCTAGGCTAGCAGTTGGTGATATGCGAAAGAAAATAAATAAGGATCAATGTATCTTCTAAGAGGGTGCAACCGGACTAATCATACTGCACCGAATCGATGAAGCAGGCTTGAATCCGTGCGGTTGGAACTCAGGAGGTTGATTCCAAGCAAGCAATGTCATCAGTAAAGATGCCGCCGCCTGCCTGTCCGGATGCACGGCATGGGTGAAAACGCGTTTCAGCCCAGCCCAATATGTTCGAGATGCCTCTGGAATTCTCTCAGCCCGAAGGGCTTGGACAGCAAGGTGACCCCAGCATGGCCAGCCAGGGCCTCTTCGCCGTTCATGGCTGTGTTCATCATCGCGTGGCCCAGGGCTTCCAGGATCGCCTGCACGGAACTCTGGATCAGATCATCGTCGTCCACCAGAAGTACCTTCAGCGACCAATGGTGGCTCAGCGTGGCATCGGCGGCCGCAATGGCTGTGGCCTGGGTTTCGTTCTTGCAAGCGGGGAAGCGCAGCCTTACGCGGGTGCCCTTGTCCTCCACTCGATCTCAATCCAGGCGTTGTCCACATAGCGGGTATGCAGGGTGAGGGCACAGGAGGTGCCCGAGTCAGCCTGGCCGCCACTACTTCTCGGCGACGAGTACTGACTGACCTCAACCGGGGTCGGGGTTAATCGGAGGAGCAGACTCGAACCGGCGCATGGCTGGCCACGCCCACGGCCGCTGCGCAGGCCCCACTGGGGCCTTGCTCGCTGTGGGCTACCTGGCCGCCACTGCTTCTCGG
>CAIQPH010000234.1 GCA_903873655.1 uncultured Holophagaceae bacterium
AGTCCGCTCGAAGGCTCCGTCCCACTTCCCGCAGCACCTCGAAGGCCCGGTCTGGATCGGTCGCCAGGTCCACTTCCACATCCACCAGAGCGCGGGCGAAGTCCTTGGAAAGCACTGCCACACGGATGATGGAACCGTTGGGTATGAAGTGGGCCCGGCCTTCCATGTCTCGCAACTGGGTGATGCGCAGGGTCATCCGCTCCACCGTGCCCACGTGCTTGTCGTCCACGTTGATGATGTCGCCCACGCCGTACTGGTTCTCCATCAGGAGAAAGAAGCCGCTGATGACGTCCTTCACCAGGCCCTGCGCGCCGAAGCCCAGGGCCACGCCCGCCACCCCCGCACCGGCCACCAGGGGGCCGATGTTCACGCCGAATTCCTGCAGCATCATCACGAGGAAGAAGGCCACCAACAGCACACGGGTGGCATTGTTGAGCACCGCACCCAGGGTCTTCGCCCGCCGCTCCGCTTCAGAGGTGACCCCGCCGCCGCGGCCCACGGCCCTGCGGACCGCCCGCACCACCAGCGACATGCCCCATAACAAGGCCAGACAGGTGATGAACACCAGAACCAGCTTCTGGGCCTTCTCCCAGACGTCATGGGCGGCAAGGGTCTGTAAGGTCAGGATGGCTGCGGTCATGGTTGGTCCGGACCGCTAGCGTATCAGGGCCGGGTTCTCTGCATGGACCTCAAAAGCTTCCTACGCCGCTACCTGGGAATCGGCTGATCGGATTCCCTCCAGCCAACCGGCTCTCACGCTGGCTGTTTCTGCAGCCAGCGGTTGTAGAACCACATGCTCAGGGCACTGCCGAGACCGAAGAGCGTGAGGAGGATCCAGCCTGTGGCAGCGGCTTTCGGGTCCAGCTTGAGCAGGCCATTCGCCTGCTTCACAGCCCCGGCGCACATGACCTTGTTGAATAGCCAGGCACCGGCGGGACCCCCCACCAGACTGCCGATGGCCATGGGCAGGTTGGAGTAGCCGAGGAAAAGGCCCTCCTGACCCTTGGGTGCCAGGGAGCCGATGTATTCGTAAAGACGGGCCGAGGCGAACAGCTCACCGAATGCGATCAGTGACACGGTCATCACCACGAAGAGGCTGCCCAGCGGCAGCCAGAGCCGGGCTGTCACGCCCCCCGCCAGGTAGAGCGGCACCACGTTGATGAGCATCGCCAGGCCGATGATCACGGTGCCCACGATGATGGATTTGATAGGCGGCAGTTTGCCGAACAGCTTCGTGATGAGCAGCTGGAACAGCACGATGGTGATGGGGTTGGCCATGGTGTAGAGGTCCATGGCCGGGCTCAGGTCCACGGTCTTCTTCACGTAGAGCGGCAGCACGTTGTAGACCTGGTTGTAGATGAAGAAAAAGCCGCTGCTCACCAGCAGGAACAGGGCGAAGCGGCCGCTGCCCAGCACCTTGAACATGCCGATCAGCACTTCGGGGAGGGTCCGCCGGGGCTTCTCCGGATCCACCGCGGACTCGGGATCGCGGTAGCGCAGCAACACCACCATGAAGGCCAGCAGGGCCGCCAGCATGGACACGATGAAGATGGTGTCGAGCCGGCCCAGCTTCGTCCGCACGAAAAAGGCGGCGAGGCGGCCGACCACGCTGCCGATGTTGATCACCATGTAGAAGATGGCGAAGGCCAGCGTGGCTTTGCCAAGGTGCGTGCGCTGCACGGTGCCCGCGATGCAGGGCTTGACGATGGAGCCGCCGATGCCGATCAGCAGAATCGCCGCAGCCACGGGCACCAGGACGCCCGACCCGGCGGTGACTTCCTTGCCGGCCTGGAGCACCAGGACCTGCCCCCCGAACCAGACCGGGTAGCCCATCAGGAAGTAGCCCCCCGCCAACAGCAAGCAGGCCATGAGCAGGCTGCGGCGGAATCCGATCTGGTCCGCAATGGTGCCGCTGAGGATGGGCAGGAAGTAGACCAAAAACCAGAGCACGCCGTTCAGGGTGCTGGGCCAGTAGTCGCCCAGGCCCAGGCGCCCGAGGTAGATGACGATGAAGCTCGCCATCGAGTAGTAGGCCGCCCGCTCGAACAGCTCGGTCAGGTTCGCGTTCCAGTAGCTGGAGGGAAAGCGGTACTTCTCGCGGAACGACGACTGCTGATCCATGAATGCCTCTTGATTGGCCTAGTGTGCCATGGTGGCTGCGGCCCCCGCGACGTGGTCCCTGTCCCGCAGATCGGAGACCACTCGTGGCCTCAGTGATCCTCCGCCTCTTCGGTGAGGCGCAGCAGGACAGTCCCTCCGGGCTCGATCCGGTCCACACCTGCGGGAATCACTGCCAGAGCATTGGCCAGGAGCATGGACGACAGGATGCCGGAGCCCTGGGGTCCGGTCAGCCGCGCCTTCAGTTCACCGTCCACTCGCTGAGCCACGACCCGCAGGAAGGTGGTCCGCCGATCGCCAGCCTTGCCCACCCAGCCGCCCTCCAGGCCAGCCTCGGCCATGGGTCGGTGCAGCTTGGCGAAACCCATCATCTTCCGCAAGGCGGGGCGCACGTACTCCTCGACCATGAGCATGGCGGCCACGGGGTTGCCGGGGAGTCCGAAGATGGGTTTGGCCCCCAGCAGCCAGAAGCCCAGCGGCCCGCCGGGTTTCTGGGCGACCTTCCAGAAGATCCGCTCGGCGCCGAGTTCCTCGAGCATGGCCTTCATGAAGTCGTAGTCGCCCACGGAGATCCCACCCGTGGTGAGGATCACGTCCGCCGCCAGGGCCTCGCGAAGGATGGCCGTCAGCTGCAGGCGGTCGTCCGGAACCCGTGGAAAGGGCACGGAGATCGCTCCGGCAGCGGCGACCTGAGCGCACACCGCATGGATGTTCGCATCGCGGATGCGGCCGGGGCCGGGTAGCTCGGAGACGTCCACCAGTTCGTCCCCGGTGGTCAGCACCGCCACCCGCACCCGCGGGTGAACCGGCACCTCCGGAATGCCCGCCGCCGCCAGTACGCCGATGTCGCCCGGACGGAGGCCCTGTCCAGCCTTCACGAGCAGTTGGCCCAGCTGAAGGTCCTCGCCCGCGAGGCGGATGTGGACGCCCTTGCGCAGAGGCATCCTGAGCTCTACCCAGTCACCCACTTGAGTGGTGTCCTCCACGGGCACCACCGAGTCCGCGCCCTCCGGCAGCGGCGCGCCGGTCATGATGCGGAAGGCGTCGCCGGGACCCATGGGCCGATGGGGAATCGCCCCCGCCGCGAGGTCGCCGAGCACCCGCAGACGGACAGGATTCGCCAGGGACGCATCCCGAAGGTCGACGGCCCGCACCGCATAGCCGTCCATGGCAGAGTTGGTGAAGGGGGGCACCTGAGCCTGGGAGTTCAAGGCCTCGGCCACCGCCAGGCCCAGCACCTCCGACAGGGATTTCCCCGTTGCTGGTATTGGTTCCACACGATCCAGGATGAGGTCGAGGGCTTGGGCCGGTGTGGGTATCAATCGGGCCTCCTCACGACCTTCCAGGTGATGAAGGAGAAGTGCCGCCAGGACCCGGGCATGTGGGAGCCGACGGAGGCCACCAGGGTGGCAGCCAGGTACCAGGGCAGGCGCGCTGTGGGCTGCAGCACGCCCACGCCGAGCAGACCCAGTTTCAGCAGCACGGCCACGCCGCTGCCCTGGCTGAGCGTGGCCAGGTCCTTGGCGACATCCACAGCTAGGAGTAGCACGCCGCTGGTCAGCGTGATGAGGATGGGACCGCGCAAGGTGTGGGAATCGGCGCCGAAGGGGATGCCCCCCACCACCAGGGCCATGGCGGCAATGTGGAGGCTCCGCAGGACGACCTGGGTGTGCCGGGCCCAGCGGAAGTGCCGCGGCGATTCAGGGAACAGCTGGCCCCGAAGGGTTCGCCGGGCCGGCCTGTCCACAGGGGTGGGATCCATGCCTTTGTTCTAGCAGAGTCCCCGCTCTATGTTGAAATGTTCGGACCCCAGGATTCCGCCATGCTCAAGCTCGCGCCCCAGGCCACCACCATCCGCATCCGCATCGGCGTTGGGGAGAACATCGCCATCGGCCAGGGGAAGGCGGATCTCCTGGAGGCGATTGGCCGTACCGGTTCCATCTCCGCGGCGGCCCGCGAACTGGAGATGAGCTACCGCAAGGCCTGGATGCTGGTGGACGAGATGAACCAGTGCTTCTGCTCTCCCGTGGTGCTGGCCAGCAAGGGCGGACTGCGCGGTGGAGGCGCGAAGGTCACACCGCTCGGCCTGGAGGCGCTGACCCGGTTCCGCCGCATCCAGGCCAAGGCCTCCTCGGCCATCGAGCAGGATGTCCGGGATTTCAGGAAACTGTTGATCGCCTGACTCCCTGAAAAATGGCTTGATCGCCGACTGCCTAGATCGCTGTATCCCTGCGAAACTATCGCATGGGAGGCTAAACCATGAACCGATCCACTTGGCTGCGCTGGGGTCTGTCCTTCGCCACGATCCTGGCTTCGGCACTGCTGCCAGCCGCCCAACCGAAGGAGAAGGCGGTCATCCTCGCCACGACCACCAGCACCCAGGATTCCGGGCTGCTGGACGAGCTCATCCCCCTCTTCGAGCAGCAGACCGGCTACGTGGTCAAAACCATCGCCGTGGGCTCGGGCCAGGCCCTCGCCATGGGGAAGCGCGGCGAGGCCGATGTGCTGCTGGTCCATTCCCCCGATGCCGAGGAGGCTCTGGTGGCCGATGGTGCCGGAACGAACCGTCGACTCATCATGCACAACGACTTCGTCCTGGTGGGGCCGCCCCAGGACCCTGCGGGCATCGCCAGGCACAGCGCCCGGGAGAGCCTCCAGCGCATCGCTGCGGCCAAGGCGCTATTCCTGTCCCGGGGTGACAACTCGGGCACCCACGCCCAGGAACTGAAGCTCTGGAAGGCGGCGGCCATCGCCCCGGAAGGCCAGCCCTGGTACCAGCAGACCGGCCTCGGCATGGGCCAGACCCTGACCATTGCCGCCGAGAAGAAGGCTTACACCTTGTCAGACCGGGGCACGTATCTCGCCCTGCGGAAAAAACTGGGCCTGGTGATTCTTCACGAAGGCGATCCATCCCTCCGGAACATCTACCACGTCATCGAGCTGACCCCGGCGCGGTTCCCCAAGGTGAATACGGCCGGGGGCCGAGCCTTTGCGGACTTTTTGGTTTCGAAAGCTGTCCAGACCCGCATCAAAGAATTCGGAATCGCAATCTATGGCTCGCCGCTATTCTTTCCTGATGCCGACGCCCCGGAACCGGACGCCGGGAGGAGATAGCTCCCATGTCGAATGCCATCTTCAGCCTGCCCGAATCGCACAACGAGCCGATCCTGACCTACGCCCCCGGCTCGAAGGAGCGGGTCCTCCTCAAGGCTGAACTGGAACGGCAGTTCCACCAGGAGATCGAGATCCCGCTGATCATCGGCGGCCGGGAAGTCCGGACCGGCAAGCTCCAGAAGGCCATCTGCCCTCATGACCACCAGCATGTCTTGGCCCGCTACCACGAGGCCGGCGAGGCCGAAGTGCGCCTGGCCATCGACGCGGCCCTGGCCGCCAAAAGGGACTGGGAGGCCACGCCCTGGGAAGACCGCGCCGCCATCTTCCACAAGATGGCCAGCCTCATCTCCTCCAAGTACCGCTACATCCTGAACGCAGCGACCATGCTGAACCAGTCGAAGAGTGCCTATCAGGCGGAGATTGACAGCACCTGCGAGACTGCGGACTTCTTCCGCTTCAACGCGAAATTCATGGAGGACATCTACCGGCACCAGCCCATCTCCGATCCGCACGTGTGGAACCGGGTCCACTACCGCGCCCTTGAAGGCTTCGTGTTCGCGGTGACGCCCTTCAACTTCACCGCCATCGGGGCCAACCTCGCCACCGCCCCGGCCATCATGGGCAACACCGTGGTGTGGAAGCCGGCGTCCACCTCCTTGCTGTCGAACTACTACCTCATGCAGCTCTTCAAGGAGGCCGGCCTGCCGGACGGCGTCATCAACTTCATCCCGGGCCGCGGGTCGATGATCAGCAGGATCGTGCTGGAGGATCCCAGCTTCGCCGGACTGCATTTCACAGGCTCCACGGGCGTCTTCAACAGCATGTGGAAGACCATCGCCGACAACCTGAGCCGCTACCGCAGCTACCCCAGGCTGGTGGGCGAGACCGGTGGCAAGGACTTCATCTTCATGCATGAGTCCGGTGATGCCGCCGAGGTCGCCGCGGCCATCGTCCGGGCCGGTTTCGAGTACCAGGGCCAGAAGTGCTCCGCCTGCTCCCGGGTCTACCTCCCCGCTTCCCGCTGGGCGGATGTGAAGAGTCGGGTCCTCGCCCTGCTGACTGAAGTGAAGATGGGCGACGTGCGGGACTTCCGCAACTTCTTCAACGCCGTCATCGACGAGACCGCCTTCGACAGCACCATGAAGTACATCGAGCTGGCCCGGAGCGCCCAGGACGCCCAGATCATCGCAGGCGGCCATGGGGACAAGTCCGTGGGCTACTTCATCGAGCCCACGGTCATCCTCACCACCAACCCCAAGTTCGTGACCATGGAGGAGGAGATCTTCGCGCCGGTGGTCACCATCTACGTCTACGACGAGGGACAGCTGGACGAGACCCTGAAGATCCTCGACGAGACCTCGCCCTACGCCCTCACCGGCGCCATCTTCGCCAAGGACCGCTACATCATCAATCACCTCACCGATGTCCTGGCCAACGCCGCGGGCAACTTCTACATCAATGACAAGCCCACGGGCGCCGTCGTCGGTCACCAGCCCTTCGGTGGGGCCCGCGCCTCCGGCACCAACGACAAGGCCGGCAGTTTCCTGAACCTGATCCGCTGGACTTCCCCCCGCACCATCAAGGAGGGCTTCACGCCGCCCACGGACATCAAGTTCCCCTTCCTGGAAGAAGAATAGGAATGGACCTGATCTGGGAGGGCCTGCGGAAGGCGCTGGAGCTGCTGCTCACACTGGACCCCGAGGTCCTCCGGATCACCCTGCTCTCCCTGAAGGTGTCCGGCATCGCCACCCTGCTCAGTGTCGTGCTGGGGCTCGGCCTCGCAGTCTCGGTGGCCCTCAACGACTTTCCGGGCAAGCGTCTGGTCATCGCCCTGCTGAATACAGGCATGGGCCTCCCGCCCGTGGTGGTGGGCCTCTTCGTGACCGTGCTGCTGTGGCGGAATGGCCCCCTGGGCTTCCTGGGGATTCTCTACACGCCCTTGGCCATCATCCTGGCCCAGGCCGTCATTGCCACGCCCATCATCGCTGGGCTGGGACTCGCCGCCCTTCAGCACTTGCCGCCGGGCCTGCGCCTGCAGATCCTGACCCTGGGCGCCACCCGGCCCCAGATGGTGTGGCTGCTGCTGAAGGAAGCCCGCCTTCCCCTCCTGGCCGCAGTCATGGCCGGCTTCGGCGGCGTCATTTCCGAAGTGGGCGCCTCGATCATGGTAGGCGGCAACCTCAAGGGCAGCACTCGCGTGCTCACCACCGCCACGGTGATGGAAACCAGCCGCGGTAACTTCGAGGTGGCCTTCGCCCTCAGCTTCATCCTGCTGGTGCTGGCCTTCTCGGTGAACGCCCTGCTGACCCACCTGCAGCAGCGGAGCCGACCGCGATGACCCGGGAGACGCTCCTCTGGGCCCGGAACCTCCAGGTGCACCGCGGGGGCGCCCAGGTGCTCGAGGTGGCGGCCCTGGACCTCCGCTCCGGGGAAGTGCTCGCCCTGATGGGACCCAACGGCGCCGGGAAGAGCACCCTCATGCTGACTCTGGCGGGCCTCTTGCCCCCGACGGCAGGCGAGCTGCACTTCAGGGACACCAGGCTCCAGTCCCGAGCCGATCGGGATGCCTTTCGCCGCCGCATGACCATGGTGTTCCAGGACCCCCTGCTCTTCGACACCACCGTGGCCCAGAACATCGCCTCGGGCCTAACCTTGCACGGCGTCCCCGCGGCGGAACGGACACCACGGGTGGAGGAGTGGGCCAGGCGGCTGGGACTTGGGGGCCTCCTGGACCGCTCGGCCAAGCACCTCTCCGGCGGGGAGGCCCAGCGCACCGCCCTGGCCAGGGCCTTCGTCCTCCGACCCGACATCCTCTTTCTGGATGAACCCTTCTCCTCCCTGGATGCCCAGGCGCGCGAGAGCCTCATCGACGACCTGGGGCGCCTTCTGGCGGAAACCGGCGTCACCGCCGTGCTCTCCACCCATGACCAGGGCGAAGCGGCCCGGCTGGCCCACCGTCTGGCGATCATGCAGGAGGGGCGCATCGTCCAGATGGGGGGACTGCGCGAAGTCATGAACCACCCGGAGGACCCCTTCGTCGCCGCCTTCGTTGGCATGGAAACGCTGCTCAAGGGCCAGGTGGTGACCTGCCGCGAGGGGCTGGTCTCCCTGCGCCTCCGCAAGGGCCCGGTGGACCACGAGGTCCTAGCACTCGGCGAAGCCCAGCCGGGACAGACGGTCCTGGTCGGTGTGCGCCCCGAGCACGTGGCCCTGTCTTTACAAACCGACAACACGAGCAGCGTCCGGAATGCCTTCCCGGGGGCTGTGACCAAGGTCATTCCGCGCGGTCCCTTCTTCAAGATCGAGCTGGATTGCGGCTTCTTCCTGGCGGCCTACGTGACCGCCCAATCCCTGTCAGAACTCGGTCTTCAGCCCGGCCGGTCCGTGGTGGCCTCCTTCAAGGCCACTAGCGTCCATCTCATCCGCAAGGAGGGTCTCGACTCCGAACTGTGACCCGCGGCCATTGCGGCGCCTGGGGCCCAGGACTAGCCTCACCTGTGGGGTGGCAACGCCATCCCGGTGTGGCCTTGCATTCCCTGAATCCCGTCCGGAGGCGCCCGCGCCATGAAACAACTGGTGATCGATTTCCAGAAGTGTGATGCCGGCCGCAACTGCCATCACGAGTGCGAGATGGAGTGCGCCATCAAGGTCTTCAAGGTGGATGATCCGGCCCAGGCCGCCCTCCAGATCAAGGCCTACGAGGAAGGCGGCGGTAAGGCCATTCTCTGCGACCAGTGCGGCGATTGCGTGGTCGTCTGCCCTTCCGAGGCCCTCAAGCGGAACAAGCTGGGCGTCGTGATGATCGACAAGAAGCTCTGCGTGGGCTGCTACATGTGCATCGGCTTCTGCGAGAAGGAGGCCTTCATGCGGAACTCCGACTGGATCACGCCCCACAAGTGCACGTCCTGCGGCATCTGCGTAAAGGTCTGCCCCCATGGCGCCCTTTCCATCGTGGACGTCCCCGAGCCGGCTGTCCGGATCATCTGAGAAAGGGCATCCCATGAGCCAACTCGTCTTTGATCCCAGCAAAGTCATGGCCATCAACTACACCAAGCGCACGGAGTACCTCGACGGCCTCGATGGCATCAAGGCAGCGCACCGGGTGCTGAAGGAGATCGCCTACACCCCCAGCCTGCCAGATAAGGGCTACAACAATCGCACGCTCTACGTGAACGTGGACTCCCTGGAGATCACCGAAAAACCTGTCACCCAGCAGATGAAGGACGTCTTCATCGGCGGCCGCGGCTTCGGCCTCTACCACCTCTGGAACGCGGTGCAGCCCACGACCCGCTGGAGCGATCCCGAGAACGAAATCATCATCAGCCCCGGTCCCGTGTGCGGCATGACCCAGTACGCGGGCACCGGCAAATCCCTGGTGGTGAGCCTCTCGCCCCAGACCGACATCCCCATCGATTGCAACGTGGGCGGCTTCTTCGGTCCCCTCCTCAAGTTCTCCGGCTTCGATGCGCTCGAGCTCCAGGGCAAGTCCGACAAGGACGTCATCCTGTTCATCGATGGCGTGAAGGGCATCATCCGCATCGAGGAGGCCCCGACGGATCCCGTGGACAGCCACGTGCTCGGGGAAGTCCTGACCCACCTGTACGCCGAGAGCGAGGCCGACCTGCCCAACATCTCGGTGGTCTCCACCGGTGCCGCCGCAGAACACAGCCTCATCGGCATGCTGAACTTCTCCTTCTATGACCGTCGCCGCAAGTGCGTCCGCTTCAAGCAGGCCGGGCGGGGCGGCATCGGCACCGTGTTCCGGAACAAGCGCATCCGCGCCCTGGTCGTGCGGGGCCCCAAGGTCGCCGGCGACCTCAATCATCCGGCGGATCCCGAGACCATCGCCAAGACCGGCATCAAGTTCCACAAGGAGATCCGCGAGAACGATCACCAGCAGTGCATGATGCGCCGCAATGGCACGGCCCACATCGTTGAGATCATGGATGCCTACGACCTGCTGCCGGTCCACAACTTCCAGTTCGGCACGCACCCAGAGGTCCACAAGATCGACTCCAGCTACTGGCAGCAGCGCTGCACCCAGCACACCGTCGATGGCTGCTGGTATGGCTGTTCCATGGCCTGCGCCAAGGGTGCTGACGGCCTCGTCCTCAAGACCGGACCCTACCAGGGCCACATGGTCACGGTCGATGGTCCCGAGTACGAGAACACGGCGGGACTGGGCTCCAACTGCGGCATCTTCGATCCCGACTACCTGCTCGAGCTGAACTTCTACTGCGACACCTACGGCATCTGCACCATCACTTACGGCACCCTCACGGCCTTCGTGATGGAGTGCTACCAGCGCGGCATCCTAAACAGGGAACGCACCGGCGGCCTGGAGATGACCTGGGGCAACGCCGAAGCCGATCTCGAGATGATGCACCAGATGGCCCGGGGTGAAGGCTTCGGCAGCATCGCCGGCCGGGGCGTGAAGAAGATGAAGGAGCACTTCATCAGGAACGGCTGGGGCGACCCCCAGCTGATCAACGACATCGGCATGGAGAACAAGGGCCTCGAATACTCCCAGTACATGTCCAAGGAATCCCTGGCGCA